>NZ_JARFNM010000001.1:1150000-1450000 GCF_029167365.1 Amygdalobacter nucleatus | reverse complement strand
GATTTAAAGTTCAATGCTAAGCGGACAGCTGTGATTCTTAAGTTGCTTGTCGCAATATTAAACCTTAGGCAAGAGAGTTACATACGCAATTTTTCCACGGCGATGTTCAATGATTCCAAAATGTTTCAAAAGGAATATCAAAGTTGTATAGAGAGTATTCTATGTGATTACACAAATGAGATTATAGATAAGACAAAAATACTTGCTTATTATAATCTTTATGAAAATCCGTCATACCTCTTGGTTAAGGGCGACATAACAATTGAGTTTGCTACCTCATTTATAAATGTGGCTGAACTTAAGGATGGTATTACACTTGATAATTCCTCTTTAGAGTCAATTAAGCAGATTAACGTGCCTAGAGGTCAAGTTGTTACTGTTGAAAATTTGACGACTTACCATGATGTCTGCTCGCCTCATGTTGCTTATATTTATTCAGGTGCTTATCCGAGTCGTAGCGTTGAGGCATTTTTAAGTAAACTATATCGGGACAATCGTAATTGTGTATAAGCATATGGGCGACTTGGCTGTATGTGGTTATTTAATTTTAGAAAACCTTAAAGCAAAGACAAAAATTCCTTTTCAGGCAGAACAGATGGATCTTACTACGCTAAAGCACTTTTACGATGCGGGACTTTGCAAGCCACTAACGGTGAGTTACAGGCGGATTATTAAGCAAAATAAGAAAAGCTTGAGAGCCTATTCTGATGTACTCGATTTAATGCTTAAGTACAATTGCAAGGAGGAGCAGGAATCACTGAAGGTTTTGGAAATTTTTGCTAAGGAGAATTAGAGTTTGGAATAGTCCAATTTGCTCTAACTGTTTAGAGCTTGATTTTGGCATCAGAAATGTTTTGGGTAAGGGATAGGCATGGTGAGTTATTTCGTACTCTCTCTGTCTAGTTTATTAGCAATGTTTGTTATGCTATTTCATGTTGCTTTCAAATACAGCATCTTTTCTAGCTCGTTTAGTGTAAGAGGTGCACATATGTACATCGTTTGTCTTCTGTGACTTTGTTTATTTTAGCAGAAGCGCCTTGTACCTTCTTCTTTTTACTGTTGCACTTACAGTGTAAATTCAAGGCTAATTAAAAAGATAACATACTCTCTTGGCCCGCTTAAGAAATTTTGCGGGCAAATTTTGTGATTTTTGCGTTTCATTTCGCGGGCATTTTGTGTGATGTACGACGCTTGTTGTACTTACAGTGTGAATTCAAGGTATAATTAAAAATCAAAGGGTATCTGTAGAGGAGAGCTCATATGACCGTGACATTAAGAAAAATAGCCGAGGCTCTTAATTTGTCCACAGCGACAGTTAGTAAAGTCTTAAGCAAAAATGATCATGATATTTCGGATCAAACGAGGCAACGTGTTTTAGAAAAAGCGCATGAACTAAATTATTCTGTCAATGTGATTGCTCAGTCAATGCGGACCAATCAGACTAAGTCGATCGGTCTTATTCTGCCAGACATAAAAAACTATTTTTTTACAGATATTGCAACTTCAATTGAAAATGAACTAATTAATCGTGGGTATTTACCGTATTATTGCAATACTTATGAAAGTTTTGAACGTGAAGTCTTACAAATTAAATATCTCTTATCCAAACGAGTAGATGGTATCATTATTGCTGGTACTAATATGCGCAATATTAATCGTGAAAGCCAAATACATTTTAATTGTCCTATCATTGCCATCGATCGTCAGCTGAATTATGAAGGTATTTCTTCTATGATTGCATCGGACAATTTGGGTGGGGCTTTTCAGGCTGTTGATTATTTGTGCAAGAGTGGACATAGAAATATTATGTATATTTCAGGACCAGCAAGCACCAATACAACTAAGGAACGTAAAAGAGGCTATCTTAAAGCACTTGCCAAATACGGTATAGCTGCTAGACCATATTATATACGCCATGGCGATTATACAGCAGAATATGGATATCACACGGTAATGTATCAAAGTATACCCAAAGAGGTAACGGCAATACTTTGCGGTAACGATTTAATTGCAATAGGTGTGATAAAAGCTCTTTCTGAACGAGAAATTAGAGTACCTGACGATGTTAGTATAATAGGCTATGATGATACGGAAATTGCGTCACTATTTTCACCTACGCTAACAACTGTACGTCAACCAAGTTCGTGGATAGGCCAATTTGCAGTGGCAGCATTTTTCAATTGCGTAAATAATGTAGCTGTAGAGCCTAATATCGTGTTGAATCAAGAGCTTATCGTGAGAAAATCGACAAGAGCACTTAATTAGTTGCGTGATGACTTTTCGACTTGGTGTCGAACACAAATTTGATGTAAAAAGATGTATTGAGACATGTTGCACGAAATTCATGCGCACATTCCGCTAATTTGTAGAAATGATGAATAAAAACTTGAATGCTAATAATGAAAGTGCTAATTTAAGAGCATCAACTTAATCGATTAAGTTGGCGTTCTTAAATTAGTGAAAGCGGTGGGTTTAGTGCAAATACTTAATATTGGCTCGTTGAATTTAGATAATGTGTATCGAGTTAGTAGTTTTGCTAAACCCGGTGAAACAGTTAGTGCCAAGAATTTTTCAATTTCGTTCGGTGGTAAAGGACTTAATCAATCCGTTGCATTAGCTAAGGCTGGAGCTAAGGTTAAGCATTTAGGCGTTATTGGATACGATGGTAACGACTTAAAGGTGGCACTTGAGGAAGCACAAGTTGATGTAAGCCTCATTCGCAAAGTCGATATCGCAAATGGAAATGCCGTTATTCAAGTGGATGATGCTGGCCAGAATTGCATTATTGTTAATGCGGGTAGCAATGATTGTTTAACAGAAGAACAGATTGATGCTGGCTTGAGACAAATGCAAGTAGGCGATATGGTACTTTTACAAAATGAAACCAATAAATTAGCTTATGCATTGGAAAGAGCAAAGCAGTACGGATTGAAGGTTGTTTTAAATCCATCACCAATTAATGAAGCACTTTTAGCAGTTGATTTACAGACAGTTGATTTGTTTGTACTCAATGAAATAGAGGCAGAATTTTTGACTTCTATGTCTAATGTTAAGCCGGAAATTTTGTTGAATAGTTTACATGAAAAATATCCACAAAGTGATTTTTTACTGACACTGGGCGAACGAGGCTCAGTATATTTTTCTAACGGCAAAATTCTTGAACAACATCCATATGAAGTGAAGGCTGTTGATACGACGGCAGCCGGTGATACGTTTACTGGCTATTTTCTTGCTTCGATTGCTAACGAAAAAGATGTAAAAACGGCGATGAATATAGCTAGTGCGGCAGCTGCAATAGCTGTAAGTAAACACGGCGCACAAAGCTCTATTCCTACCTTGAATAAGGTAGAGAAATTTATCAGTGAGTTTGAAAATGACAAATTGCTAGATGACTAATAATGAACAAATTTATTATTATGATATGCTATATGTCTAAAACATTCAGGCTTTTATAAGCTTTATCTGTTTGCAATATACAAATATCATCGTATAATATCGATGAGCTTAACAGCTCAAGGAGGAAACAGTGTTTTTTCAGCAAGTAGTAAATGGAATTTTTATTGGAGTTACCTACGCCCTTGTTACAATAGGATTTAACATGGTGTATGGTGTTTTGAAGTTGACTAACTTTGCGCATTCATCGTTTTATATGCTGGCAGCTTATTTTGCTCAGTTTATAGCAGCGAAATTTATGCTGCAGAGTGGCGTTAGCTGGTGGTTAGTTCTCGTTATCAGCGTAGGATTGACTGCTACTTTGGGCGCTAGCATGGATATATTGGCATTGCGACCAATCAGAAAGAAAAAAGGTGCTGGTATTACAGCGCTTATTAGTACAATTGGCGTACAAACAATGCTTAACAATGGCGTGCTCTTAGTTTTCGGAACAGTGCCACTTGTAATGAATGATCCGTTCAATTTAGGATACATTACTGTGGGTGGTGCCGTAATTCAGAATATACAAATTTTGATTGCTGTATTAGCTATATGCTTGCTGGCGGTGCTTTCGTTCATCGTGTACAAAACAAGTTTTGGTACAGCGATGCGAGCTGTTTCACAAAATCCGACTGCTGCTAGTCTCATGGGCATTAACGTACCACGTATAATTTCTGAAACGTTCTTCGTAGGTATTGCTGCAGCTGCTTTTGCGGGTGTTTTGATGGCTACATACTATCAGAGAGTTGACTCGTTGATGGGCGCTTCTGTTGGCTTGAAATGTTTCGCTGCTGCTGTTTTAGGCGGTATTGGTTCAGTACCTGGTGCTGCTTTGGGTGGCCTCTTGATTGGCTTAGCTGAAACAATTTTTGCTGGCTATGTTAGCTCGGGTTATCGAGATATGGTTGCCTTCGTCGTTCTGATTACAGTTCTTCTATTGCGACCACAAGGCTTGCTTGGTAAGAAAGAGATAAAGAAAGTGTGATGCATGATGACTAAAGAAGGTATTATCTCTAATATGAAATCATTTTGGGCGAAGTATGAAAAATGGGCCTATGTAGTGTTTTATGCAATTCTTATTGTTTTCTCACTTGTATGCCAGGATGTTTACTTCTTTGCTGTAGCAATTAACTGCTTGATTTTTACTGTATTAGCTTTTTCACTCAACTTGTTAACAGGTTATTTAGGTGTCACATCTTTGGGACATGCGGCGTTTTTTGGTATAGGTGCATATACTACGGCAATCTTACAAACAACATATAACACCAATCAATGGGTAGTTCTTATCCTAGCAATTGCTATTACAGCATTGGCTGGTGCCCTTTTAAGCTTAACAACGATGAGAGTTTCTAGTAAGTTCGTTGCGGTTGTTACATTAGGTTTTGCTGAAATCGTGCGTATGGTTGAATTGAACTGGATGGAACTGACAAGAGGACCTCAGGGTATACCAAATATACCTAAGTTCACGTTCTTTGGACAAGAAATTAGAAACATGCGTTTTGAATTGTATATCATAATGGTAATTTCAATCGTTATATTGTTATTTTATTCAGCGCTACTAAGTTCTAAACACGGCCGTGCAATCCAGGCAATTAAAAACGATGAAATTGCTGCTCAATCGATGGGTATCAACGCTTTGAAATATCGTGTTCTTGTCTTTGCAATTTCAGCAGGTACGGCGGGACTTGCAGGTTGCTTCTACGCAAAATACATGGGATTTATCGATCCAAACGCATTTAACTTTGACCAGTCTATATCCATGCTTTCAATGACGTTGTTTGGCGGACTCGGCAATTTGATGGGAAGCATTATTGGTGCATTCTTCTTGTCCATTTTACCTGAAGCATTGAGATTCATGTCAGATTACAGACAAGTTATATATGGCATTTTGCTGGTAATTATGATGATTTTCCGTCCAAATGGACTTTTAGGCGGTATTAATTTCAAGCAGATTAGGCTGTTGGACAGACAAAAGATGGAGGAAGAATAATGGCTGGAGAGTATATGCTAGAGACTAAAAACATTTCACAGGTCTTCGGCGGTATTAAGGCTTTGACGGATGTTTCGATTTCAGTTAAACCAGGTGAGATTTTTGCCATTATAGGTCCTAATGGTGCTGGCAAAACAACATTATTTAATGCTATATCTGGTCTTGCTAAGGCAAGTAGTGGTGAAGTTTATTTTCGAGGTAGGAAAATTACAAGATCGAAGTCGTTTGATATTCATAAGTTGGGCATGGCAAGAACATTCCAGAATATCAGATTGTTTCCACAAATGACCGTTAAAGAAAATATCATGGTTGGCGATCATGATCGTGAAAAAAGTGGAATACTTTCTTCAGCCTTTAGAAGCAAACAATACAGAGTAGCAGAAAGAAATTGCGAAAAAGAAGCTGAAAAATGGATGAAGTTTTTCAACTTATATGAATTGAGATACCAAAATCCAACTTCACTACCATATGGTGTACAAAGAAAACTGGAAATTGCGCGTGCTATGATCAGTAACCCACATTTGTTGTTATTGGATGAACCTGCTGCTGGTATGAATGAAGTTGAAACATTGGAGCTAAGAGATGACGTCAGAAAGTTACAGAAATTGGGTGTAACAATTATTTTGATTGAACATGATATTCGCTTCGTTATGTCATTAAGTGACCACATTGCTGTGCTTAATCATGGTTGCTTATTAAAAATAGGTACACCTGAGGAAGTTGTTAATGATACAGCTGTTATCGATGCTTATTTAGGTGTCGAGGAGGGCGAATAATATGATGCTAGAAGTAAATGATTTAGTGGTAAATTATGGCGGTATTCGTGCTTTGCGCGGCATATCATTTCACTTAAATGAAGCTGAGATTTTGTCTATTATTGGAGCTAATGGTTCCGGAAAGACGACAACTCTTAACACGATTGCAGGTATTAAGAAACCTAAGTCTGGACAGATAATTTATAATGGAACGCCAATTACGGGTATTCCACCTCATGAGTTAGTTAAAAGTGGAATTGCGTTATCACCAGAAGGCAGACAGATTTTTCCTGATTTAACAGTTAAAGAAAATTTGGAGATAGGTGGTTATACAGTCTCTAAGGAGGTGACAGAAGAGAGGATCAAGTTCGTTTACGAACTTTTCCCAATTTTAGGAGAGAGAAGCAATCAGACAGGAGGAACGCTGTCTGGTGGTGAGCAGCAGATGCTAGCACTGGGCAGAGCTTTGATTTCTACGCCAAAACTTTTGATGTTGGATGAACCTTCACTCGGTTTGGCACCAAAACTTGTTAAATTTGTGCTTGGAAGTTTAAAGCGAATAAGAGACAGCGGAACAAGCATTATTCTTGTTGAACAGAATGCACGTATGGCACTTAAGGTGTCTGACCGTGGATATGTTTTGGAGAATGGTGTTATGAAGATGGAAGGTAAGAGTGAAGACTTACTGCAAGACAAGAGCTTGATCGAAGCTTATCTTGGTGGGGTTAACGATCAATAATATTTGATCACAAAATTAAAGAGGAGTTTATTATGAAAAAAATATTAGCTACGTTGACAATGTTAGCGATGTGTTTAACAGCGTGTTCAGCACCTGTAAGTAAAGATAAGGTAGAAACCAAGGAAGGTAATGCGTCAGGAAAAGATCCTATTTATTTCGCTTGGTACGGACCTTTGACTGGTGATACAAAGCAGTATGGCGATACAGAAAGAGTTGCTGTTGAAATTGCTTTAAACGATTTGAAAGAAAAAGGTTGGGTTCTTGGCGGCCGTGAAATTAAAGTCGATTTCTATGATGATAAGAACGACGCTAAAGAGTCTGTAAATATTGCAAATAAAGTTATAGGTGCTAAGAAGTATTCAGCTGTTGTTGGTGCTTTCGGTTCTACTTCAAGTATGGCTTCAGCTCCTTTATATGAGAAGGCTAAGATTGTTAACTATTCTCCTACAGCTTCACACCAGAAGTATTCTTCAATGGGTGAATTTATTTTCCGTAATACTCTTACACAAGAGATGGAAACGACACAATATGCTGATTATGTATATAAGAAGTTAGGTATCAAGAATGTTGGTATTTTGTATGTCAACGATGACTGGGGCCAAAACATTGCTGATATCTTTGAGAAGAAGTTCAAAGATTTAGGCGGTACAATCACAGATAAGCAAGCATACATTCCTAACCAAACATCTGACTTCTCACCTATGATTACTTCAATTAAGTCATCAAAGCCAGAAGCTTTCTTCCAAATTGCTTACTATCAAGATTCAGCTAATATTTTGAAGCAAGCTAAGAATTTGGGCTTTGAAACGCAGACAATTTTAGCAAGCTCCGTCTTGAAACAAGAGTTCTTGGACCTCGTTGGTAAGAGTGCTGATGGCGCATTTATCATGAATGCTTTCACACCATCTATCGATACTCCTGAATTCAAACGTGTTATGAAGACATATACAGATAAGACTGGTAAACAAGGCGACGCATTCGTTATGCAGACATACGATGTTATTTGCCAACTCGCAGCAGCTATTGAAAAGGCTGGCAGCAGCGACCCTGTGAAGATCAGAGAAGCATTAGCTGGTATGAAAGATTATCCTAGCTTAGCAGGTCCTTACAGCATGAACGAATTGGGCGATGCTATGAGAACATTGGTTCCTATGAAGATTGTTGATGGTCAGTTTGTGGCTATCAAAGAAAAATAAGTTGTTTTAAGAGAGGTAAAGAGGTAAAATGAAAAAAATTATTAACAAACCAGAAACCTTTGTCGATGATATGATCGATGGCATAATTGCAGCTCATTCTGATAAGGTTTGCCTAATGAAGAATGATAACAGAGTTCTATTAAGAACTAATAAAAAAGAAGATGGTAAGGTAGCTATTGTTACAGCTGGTGGTAGTGGCCATCTACCGTTGTTCTTAGGTTATGTAGGTCATGGCATGCTGGATGGATGCGCTGTTGGTAATGTTTTTGCTTCACCGTCAGCTTCTTCAATGGCCGATATGATTAGATCCTGTGATTGCGGTAAGGGGGTTATCTGTCTCTATGGCAACTACGGTGGAGATAAGATGAATTTCCAGATGGCATGCGATGAGGTTGAATTTGACGATATTGAAACACGTCAACTTATTGCTGGCGATGATATTGCTTCTAGCCCTAATGAAACATCAGAAAAAAGACGTGGCGTTGCTGGTATTGTCTATGCATACAAGATCGTTGGTGCTGCTGCTGAACGCGGTATGTCAATCGATGAGGTAATGCGCATTGGTGAGAAGACTTTAGCTAATATCCGAACAATGGGATTTGCAACTTCTCCATGTGTTATTCCTGAAGTTGGTAAACCTTCGTTTACGATTGCTGATGACGAGATCGAAGTTGGCATGGGTATCCATGGTGAACCTGGTATTGAAGTAAGAAAAATGATGACAGCAGACAAAATTGCTAAATTGGCTGTGAAGTCAATCTTGGCAGACTTTGGTGAGAATAAGCCAAAGAAAGTTTCTGTCATGATTAATGGCTTAGGTTCAACGCCACTAGAAGAACAATATATTGTTTACAAGAGTGTAAGTGAACTATTAAAGAGCGAGAACATCGAAGTTGTTCATCCTCATTTAGGTGAGTTTGCTACATCAATGGAGATGTCAGGCTTGTCAGTTACACTTATTGCGTTGGATGACGAGATGCAAGATTTGTTAGAAGATGTTGCACAGACGCCATTCTATACAAATTACAATAGATAGGAGTCATGTGTGATGAATAAAAGATCTATCGAATGTGCTTTCGGAAAAATAGCCGATAAGATGGCTGCAAATAGGGAATATCTGATTGAGCTTGATCAGAGAAACGGTGATGGCGATTTAGGTATTTCAATGAGTAACGGTTTCAAAGCAGCATATGAGACAATAAAACAATCAGAAGAAACTGATTTAGGTAAGATTTTCATGGCTGCTGCAAAGAGCTTCAACACAGCTGCCCCATCATCATTGGGTACGATACTCTCCATCGGTATGATGGGCATAGCTAAGACTTTGCGTAATAATCAAGAAATTACATTGGAACAACTGATTGAGGCATTAGAAGCAGGTATTAATAACATCATGCTTAAGGCCGGTTCAAAACAAGGTGAAAAGACTATTTTGGATGCTCTTATTCCAGCTATCAATGGTTTGAAGGGTGAATCGGATGTCAATGTTGCTTTCAAGAATGCTTACAAGGCTTCCGTTGAAGGTGCAGAATCAACAAAAAATATGAAGTCAGTCCACGGTCGTGCTGCTTATTATGGAGAAAACAGCATCGGATTAGTTGATGGTGGCGCTATTGCTGGATCACTTATGTTCCAGGCATTGGCAGAGTAAAGGAGTTATTATGGATAATAGAAAATTAATTGTAAAACAAGCAATTGCTAACGAGGAGCCAGAGACAGTTCCAGTAGGTTTTTGGTATCACTACACGCCATTTTCTGAACATTGCCGTGGATTGTCAGATCCAACAATTATTGACAGAGTAATTGCCGGTCATAAGAAGATGTATGATGAATTAAAGCCAGACTTTTTGAAAATTATGTCTGATGGTTTCTTTGGCCATCCAAGCATGATCGATAAGAAGTTTGAGTGTGCTGAGGATTTGAAGCAAATTAAGGCTGTTGGGCCTAATCATCCTTGGATCAGAAAACAAATTGAGATGGTGAATGAGTTATTAGCTTATACACATCATGATGTTTTGACATTCTACAGTGTATTTTCACCTCTTTCAGCTATCCGCTTGTATTTCTTTGAGGATGAGGATTGCCCAGATAAATTCTTGAAATTGTTCATGGAAAATCCAGAGTTGATGGCAAATGCTGCAAAAGAAATCGAAAAAGACTTTATTTGCTTGATTGATGCTTTGAAGAAAGAGACAGATATTGACGGTATCTATTACAGTGTTCAAGAAGTTCAAAATAAGACATGTGGTGTTGAATTCCATGAGAAGTATGTAAGACCTTCTGACGTCGTAATTTTGGACGAAATGAAGAAGAATGATTTGACCATTTTATTGCATATCTGTGGTTGGGGCGAGTTTACAAATAATCTTGAACTTTACACAGATTATCCAAGTGATATCGTCAACTGGGCAACACATGCTGAGAACGTCAGCCTCAAGGAAGGCAAGAAGTTATTCGGCGGAAAGGCAGTTTTAGGCGGATTTGATAATAATCCAGGTACATTCTTGTACACGGCAAGCGATGCTGAGATTAAGTCTTATGTTACAAGTATTCTTGACGAATGCGGTAAGAAAGGCATTATTGTTGGCGCTGACTGTACTGTTGATCCAGCAATTGGATTTGAGCGCTTGAAATATGTTAAGAAGGTTGTTGACGAATACAACAAATAAACACGATATCTAGTTGTTTGTTATCAGCACCAAGCTGTGGATGGATTCTATTTTCGCACATTGCTTGGTGCTTAATTTATCTAAATTTATGTTTCAAATTAAGAGAGAGATTTATGTTATATAGTGGTAATTTGTTGTATGCACAATCAGGTGGCTGTACATCCGTAATTAATAGTAGTGCGCAAGGAGTATTAGAAACAGCCCGTAAATGTCCGCAAATTGAGCATATCTATGCAGCCTACCATGGTGTCGAGGGCATCTTAGCAGAGACTCTGTTCGAGCTAGGCTTGGAGAATAAACAAGAGACAGCTAAGCTAAAATCAACCCCAGGTGCAGCCTTAGGCAGCTGCCGTTACAAATTACACGCTGATACGGATGCTGATTTTGCGAAAGTGTTAGCCGTTTTTCAAAAATATAATATTCGTTATTTTCTTTACAATGGTGGCAATGACTCCATGGACACTTGTTCGAGGTTGGCCGCTTTTTTTAAGCAGGTTGATTATGAGTGCTATGTAATTGGCGTACCTAAAACCATCGACAATGACTTAGTTGAGACAGACCATTGCCCAGGTTATGCAAGTTCGGCTAGATTCATTAGTACCATGATTTCAGAAGTAGCTTGCGATGCTAACAGCTATACAAGTGAACAGATAATTGTCTTTGAAATTATGGGTAGAAATGCTGGCTGGTTGGCTGCAAGTAGCAGCTTGGCTCGTTTAACAGGCTTTGGACCAGATTTGATCTATTTGCCAGAAGTTGTGTTTGACATAGAGAAATTTATCGAAGAAGTGCAGGCTTTACGCAAGCAAAAACGCTTAATTATAATTGCGGTGGCCGAGAGCTTGCATTTAGCAGATGGCAGATTTATCACTGACTTGTCGGGCGAAGATGAAGAAGATGATGTGTTTGGCCACAAGCAGCAGGGTGGCGCTGGTCATATCTTGGCTGAGATTTTGAAGAAGCGCTTAAATACCAAGGTGCGAGGCATTGAGTTTTCACTTTTGCAGCGGGCAGCTAATCATTTGGCCTCTGAAGTTGATTTGTGTGAGGCATATCAGGTAGGCAGAGAAGCTGTATTACAGGCGGTAAATGGCGTGAGTGGCAAGATGGTGACAATCAAGCGAAAAGAAGCCGACACTTACGAAACGACATATGGTTTAGTGGATTTAGATAAGGTAGCCAATGCCGAAAAATTGGTGCCAAGAGAGTGGATCAATGAAGCTGGCAACGATGTGACGGCAGATTTTATTAATTATTGTTTACCATTAATCAGCAATATCGATCATGCCAAAGCACCATTAGAATTGAAACTAACTTCAAATGGTTTGCCTGACTTTGCTAAGTTAGAGCGAAACTTGTTATAGAGATATAACTTAGAGCCTAATTCTTGCTACATAAGTTATTTCAAAACAAATATGAGCTACCAAACTACATCTAGCGAGACACATCAAGTCACCGTGAACATATTGTAGAACTTCAGCATTTTCATATCGTATTTAGAAAGTTTTAATTGCTTTATAAGCTCCGCATTGTGCTTTTTTTGTTGCTTGGTGACGAGAATTTTGAAAGTAACAGGCATCAAAGGGCGCGAAGAAACGCCAGAGAAATGCGCAAATTTTTCCATTTCGTCGTTGTAAGAAGCTGGAATTACGATTTTAAGCTCTTCCATATCCATCGTTTTATTCTGTAAGGTGAAAATGCTTATCACATCGTAGTGCACAAGCTTACCGACATAGGTATATTCACAAAGCTGATAACGGTCGATACTCTCAACGTTAAAGAAAAGTTTTGCCTCAAAAATTCCATCTTCTCTAGGCAAAGGACTAATCAACATAACCGATTCATTCAGCGACTTATTACGCCCATCATAAAAATAAATGTACAGCTTGCTGACATCTTTGAAAAAATTTGGTATAGACTTAGTCACTAACAACGGCTTTGTTTCTTCTTGCACATACAATAATTGGTCCATATTGACACAAAGTGCCTTGGCCACTTCGTAAAGCGTTTGTACGTCTAAAATAATTTGGCCACTTTCATATTTTGCGACAGTGGCCTTGCCCTTATTAATTAATTTGCCTAAACCTTCTTGCGTAAGTTGTAGGCGCTTTCTATAAAATCGGATATTCTCACCGATAATTGGACTGATGTCCTGCATAAGCTAAAATCTCCTACAAATTGATTTTTGTCTGATTTATGTGATTCAAATCATATTTTGTGCCAAGTATAGCCAAAAAGCCGCATAAAATCAACTGTGAGGAAACTTTATTATTTTTTTTAGCAAAAGGAAAGAAACTTTGTGCTTTTTTACTAAATAAGCCCACTCATTATAATGAATATATGTTGATTGTGCATTGGTTTATAAATTAATTAACACAATTCAATACGTTAAGTCTGCTAACTGACAGTATGCAGACAGGAAGGATTACTTATGACTTACAATTTTGATGAAATTATCGATCGTAAACATACGAATTCGATAAACACAGATGGATTCAGAGATTTCATTTTCCATGCTGGTCCAGACATGAAATTCCCTTATGCTGATGATGAATTCATTCGTATGTGGATAGCTGATATGGAGTTTGCTTGCGCAGAGCCAATTCGCCAAGCAATCATCGATCGTGTTAACCGCAAGATCTTCGGCTATACAATCATGTCATTGGATACTGAGTATCATAAATCACTGAATAAGTGGTGTGAAAAGAAGTATGGTTGGTCTGTACCACGCGAAGAGCTCTGTTTCTCAACTGGCGTTATCCCTGCTCTTTATCAATTAGTAGAACTAATCTGCAAGCCAAATGAAAAGGCTCTTATGGTTACACCAGCTTATGGTTTCTTCAAAAAGGCTGTTGTATACAACAAGATTGATTATGAATGTTCACCACTCATCATCGACGGTAGCCGCTTCACTGTAGATTTTGATGATTTAGAGAGACGAGCTTCCCAACCTGGTATGAAGTTAATCATTTGGTGCAATCCACAAAATCCATCGGGTACTGTTTGGACTACAGAAGAGCTTCAACGTGTTGCTGCTATTGCTAAGAAGTATGACTTGTGGTTGATTTCTGATGAAATTCACTGCGGTTTGTTACGTCAAGGCGTTAAGCACACACCATTTGCTAAAGTAACTGATTATAAGAAATTAGTTACATGTATGTCAGCAAGTAAGACATTTAACATGGCTGGTTTGCAATTCTCCAATATCATTATTCGTGATGAGAATTTGCGTCAAGCTTTCAGAGATCGTGACAAGAACGTTGCTTTCGTCAACCCAATTTCTATTGTTGCTCATAAGGCTGCTTATGATTACGGCGAAGAGTGGTTGGATCAACTAAAGACTTATTTAGATGGTAACTTTGAACTCGTACGTGATTTCTTAGCTAAAGAATTGCCACTTGCCAAATTTGAAATTCCAAAGGCAACATACTTGGCTTGGGTAAATCTCAATGCTTATTTGGATGATGTGGAAGATTTGCCAAAGTTCTTTGCTTATGAAGCAGGTGTTTTACTTGAAGGCGGCGATGAATTATTCGTTGGTAACGCTAAAGGTTATGTACGTTTGACTCTTGCTATGCCAAGAAAGACTTTGCAAGAAGCATTGGAGCGTATGAAGAAAGCTGTCTTAGCACATGCAGCTAAGAAGCAGAAATAGATATAACAACTAAATAGGAAAAGGATTAATTAATATGAATAATAACAATAAAAAATGGCTAGGTTATATACTAGTTGCTTTGATGTTAATTTCATACGCTTATTTTGGCTTATATAAAATTGCTATAGGCGAAGCAAAATGGGATGTACCTACAGCTTTTTTCACAATGCTTTTATTAGTCGTAATTGGTGAAGTGATTTCAACAGCAACTAAAGCTTTTGTACCTTCGATGTTTATTTCAGCTATCTTATTCGTTATTGGTTTCTGGACCATATTACCTAAAGATATTTTGCAACAAGGTGGTGTTGCTAAGAATTTACCAACATTCTTAGTTATGATGATGGTTGTACATCTTGGATCAATGTTGGATTTGAATGAATTAATAAATCAGTGGAAAACTGTTGTTGTTACATTAGCTGGCATGTTAGGTATTCTAGCTATTGTTTTGACAGCAGGTACTTTTATCTTAGGACGTGATACAGCAGCTATTGCAGCACCTCCTTTGACTGGTGGATTTGTGGCTGCAATGATGATGCAATCTGTTGCACCAACAGAAAAATTGGCAATCTTGGCTATGGCTGTTTATATTTTGCAAGGCTTTGTTGGATATCCATTGACGAGCATTTGCCTGAAGAAAGAAGGCTATTCAGTTCTTAAACAATATCGTCAAGGCAAATGGACAGCTAATGTAAGTAATCAATCAACTTCTGCTGATACAAGTAATAAAAATTACATTTTCCCACAAGTTCCTAAAAAATATAAAAGCGATTTCACGCATTTGTTATCAATGGTTATCTTGACTATTATGTCAGGCTATTTAGATAAGTTAACTGGTGGCTATGTTTCAAAGTTCGTTTGGGCATTGATTTTGGGCGTTTTGGCAACAAGTCTCGGACTTACTGAGAAGAATATTTTGGTTAAGTCACGTAGTATGGGCTTTATCTACAGCATAATTATGATGTTTGTGTTTGCTCAGTTGAGCAGCTGTACACCAGATGTTGTTGTGCAATTGATTAAAGATTTTGCTATTTTGATTGTATTGACCACAATCGGTATTGCTGCTTTCTCAATTCCTGTTGGTAAGATGTTTGGTTGGTCAGTACCAATGTCATTTGCTATAGGATTAGGTTCTATTGCAGGTGGCTTCCCAGCAAGTTACACTTTAACAGTTGAAGCTGCAAAAGTTTGTGCTGAGACCGATGAAGAATATCAAGTTTTGGAAGATCATATGTTACCTAAGACATTGGTTGCTGGTTTTGTCAGTGCAACATCAGGTTCAGTATTTATTGCTGGTGCTGTTATGGCATTATTCTTCAAATAAAATATTATTGTAAGGAGGCTATAAAATGGATTTAGGTTTGAGAGGCAAAGTAGTTGTTGTTACAGGTGGTAGTAGCGGTATTGGTTATGCAACAACAGAAACATTCTTAAAAGAAGGTGCAAAGGTTGCTATTTGCTCAATTGACGAGAATGAACTCAAAAAGGCCGTTGCAGAGCTAAGTAAGTATGGTGAAGTTTATGCTGAAAAGGTAGATGTGTCTAAGAGAGAGCCAAACTACCAGTTTGCAAAGACTGTTTATGAAAAATTTGGTCGCTTGGATGTATGGGTTAATAACGTAGGTACAACAGGACGTCGTGCTGGCGATGAATATACAGACGATGAAGTTAATTTCATTGTTGATACATGCTTTAAGTCGGTTGTGTATGGTTGTCAGGCTGCATTCCGTTATTTGAAGAAACAAGGCGGTGTTATTGTTAATGTTAGCTCCTTGGCTGCACGTTGTGCTTCAGCTGGCCGTAGCACTTTATATGGCCCATTAAAATCAGCTATTTGCAATTTGACAAATACATTTGCTGGAGAGTTCTGTGCTGATAATGTACGTGTTACATGTATTATGCCAGGCTTTACAATTACACCATTAGTTAAGGCAGCTATTTCTCAAGAAGAACTTAATCGTAATGCTGCTGCTACATTGCTCAATCGTATGGCGCAACCTGAAGAGATTGCAAAGCCAATTGTATTTTTGGCTTCTTCTGCAGCTAGTTATATGACAGCTACAACAATCGAGGTTTCAGGTGGTAGAAGCATGACACTCAATCCTACTTTTGCCTACGATAAGAAAAAGAATAATTAGTTCAGTACTAATTAAATTTATGCTATAGAGATACAGGGGATTATAAAATGAAAAAAAAAGAATTAGTCATGAAAGTTATGGACGGTGGCGTAGGCGATCGTACACCAGTAGGTTTTTGGTGGCACTTTATTCCAACAGCTATGGGTCATGTTAAGGGTTATCAAAATCCTGAAGAAACAATCAACATGGTTGTAAATGGAACAAAAGCAATGTTGAGCAAGTATGATCCAGATATGATCAAAGTTATGTCAGATGGTTTCTTCTTGCATCCATCAATTGTTGAAAATGATGTTCATACACCAGAAGGCTTAGACAAGATTCATCATATTACGAAAGATCATCCTTGGGTTCAGGGCCAAATTGAATTGCTTAATAAAGTTTATGATTTAACCGACGGACAAACATTGATGTTATATACGATGTTCAGTGCTGTACAGCAATTACGTTTGTATGTTGAATATGCTTTAGGTGATTTGGATGCCTATAAGAATTTGATGATTAATCATACTGAAAAAACACTTCGTGCTTTGAAGATTGTTGAAGATGATACAATCATGCTTTTAACAGAATTACGTAAACACACAAAATTAGATGGCCTTTTCTACAGTGTTCAAATGTTGCAACATAAAGAGGCTGACTTAGAGTTCCATCAAAAATGGATTGTTCCAAGTGATTTGAGAATTCTTGATCATATGAATGAGTTATGGGATTACAACATGTTGCATATTTGTGGATATGAGCGTTATCACAATAACGTTGAATTCTACAAGCAGTATAAGTGCAAATGCTACAATTGGGCAACACATACTGATAAGATCAGCCTAAAGGATGGCAGAAGTATGTTTAATGCTTCAGTTTGCGGTGGCTTTGATAACAATGAAGGTACATTGATTGATACTGGTTCATTGGAAGAACTTGAGGCTTATACAAAGCAATTAATCAAGGAAAATGGCCGCGAAGGTTTGATCATTGGTGCCGACTGCACTATCCCAGCTCCAAAAGATTTACATCGCTTAGAAGTAATTAAAAACGCTGCTAGATAGTTTTAATCATTAAGTTGATATTTAGTAGTACCCCTCGCTTGCTTGATTTATGAGTTTGAGCAAGCGAGGATTTTTATAAACAAAATAAAAGATGTCCTATGCCTGTTTAGATCAGTTAAGATAGGACATCTTTTTGTTTTTTGGCAATTAGATAGTTACAGGGCTAGGTAAAATTAAGCTAAATACTTTTTAGCGTAGTTGACAAAATACTCAACGCCTAACGCAAGTGCTCTTTCGTCCAAGTTGAAATGCTCATCATGCTGAGCAAAATGACCTGAAGCTGGGGCACAACCTAAGAGCATGAAACAGCCTGGAATATGGGTCAAATACTTAGCGAAATCCTCACCACCCATTACACGTGGGAAATCAGTAACGAGACCTTCATGGAAGATTTCTTTAGCCACTTCTTGACCAATTTTAACTGGTTCAGCATGGTTCACTGTAGCAGGAGTTCCATCATGATAATCTAAGGTAATCTTTGCTCTTGTTGTCATTGAAAGACCATCTAATACGCGACGAATATTTTCTTCAAATTTATCTCTCAAAGCATTGTTGAAACTACGAGTTGTACCTTCTAGATGTGCTGTCTCAGGGATAACATTCTTGGAATTGCCAGAATTGAAAGCTGTTACGCTGATTACCATTGGCTCTAATGGATCATTCTCACGGCTTACTAATGCTTGCAAAGCCTGGACTACTTCTGCGCCAGCTACAATTGGATCAATTGCCATTTGAGGAGAAGCTCCATGACCGTTCTTACCTTGTACATAAATATCAAATGTATCAGCAGAAGCCATGATAGGACCTGTTTGTAATGCAGCTTGACCGCAATCGAGGTTACCCCAAATATGCAAACCAATGATGTTATCAAGTTCTTTGATACTTGGTTCTTCAGCTAAATATTTAGCACCAGAATCTTGAATGAATTCTTCAGCTGGTTGGAAGATAACTATAATTTCACCTTTTAGTTGTTCTTTTTGCTCGTTCAAGTACTTAGCTGTTGCTAAGAGGATGGAAATATGGGAGTCGTGACCACAAGCATGCATTACACCTTTATTTTCAGAAGAGAAAGGTAAACCTGTTTTCTCCGTTACAGGCAAAGCGTCGATATCTGCACGAATGCCTAATTTCTTACCAGGCTGACCACCTTTAATTGTGCCGATAACAGCTGTGCCTTTGCCCTTAACAAAAGGAATGCCCATTTTAGTTAATTCAGCTTGAATTTTTTCGCTGGTCTTAACTTCTTGCCAAGAAAGTTCTGGATGTGCGTGAAAATATCTGCGCATCTCTACAACATAATCATTTAATTCTTTTGAAATAGCCATTTTTTTGCTCCTTCTGGTTAATTTTATCACTGATAGTGAAAGACTATAGACTCCTTTTCTCGTCACCAAACAGCAAAAAAAGCACAATGCGGATCTTATAAAGCAATTAAAACTTTCTAAATACGATATGAAAATGCTGAAGTTCTACAATATGTTTACGGTTACTTGATAGTCATAAATCGTGCATAAGGAAAATTCACTACGCACGGTGAATTTTCACTTTATAGAGTGAAAAAAGTGAAAAAATGAAAATTTCACTCTAAGAACTGAAAATTATGTATAATAAACTCATTAGTGCTGGGAGGATGAAATTATGCAATATGAAAGCGAATGCATAGAGTATAAATCATAAATGGTTGATGATGTTTACAAGGAAGTTATTGCATTTGCTAACACCAATGGTGGAGTTATATACATAGGTTATGACAATAATGGTAATTCTATTGGTATAGATGATGTAGATGCAACTTATACACGTTTAACTAACGGCATTCGTGATGCAATTTCTCCAGACGTTACAATGTTTGTACATTATACACTCCAAGAAAACAAAACGATTCGTGTTGATGTTAAAGAAGGTAGCTATAAACCATATTATTTAAAAACTAAAGGTTTAAAACCTAGTGGTGTTTATGTGCGTCAAGGGGCGTCATTAGCTCAAGCATAGGTAGAACAGATTCGACGCATGATTAAAGATACTGATGGAACTTCGTTTGAAGAAATGCGTACAATTGAGCAAGAACTAACTTTTACAGAAGCGAAATGTACATTCGATAAATATCATGTTGACTTTTCCAAAGAAAAATTTGTAGCGTTGGGCCTTAGACATGTTAAAGATGGTATGTATACTAATTTAGCTGAGATTTTGTCTGATCAGTGTAAACACACAGTTAAGATAGCTGTATTTTAGGATGCTGATAATCTTATGTTCAAGGATGCAAAAGAATTTGGTGGCTCTATTTTCAAACAATTAAATGATAGCTATGAATACTTGACACTTTGTAACCGAACAATGGCAACATTTAGAGGATTAGAGCGGGTAGAACATAGTGATTATCCAGAATCTGCCTTGCGTGAAGCGATGCTAAATGCACTCATTCATCGTGATTATAGCTATAGCGGTAGTATTATAATCAATGTAAATGATAATGCTATGGAGTTTATTTCGTTGGGCGGCTTATTGCCAGGAATAACGACTGAGGATATTAAAAATGGTATTTCTCAGCCTCGTAATGCCAAACTAGCCGCTATTTTTCATCGCCTGCGTCTAATTTAATCATATGGTACGGGCATTCGCAAAATTTATTCTCTATATAAAGATGAAGCTGTTCAGCCTCAAATTTTAGTTACAGACAATACGTTTAAACTTGTGTTGCCAAATATGAATCTAAATCACGTTGTGAATGAAATTGCAGAATTAGAAGTTGAAAAATCAAGCACAAAAATAACTCCACAGATGCAGATGGTTATAGATTATTTGCGCGACTATGATGAAATTTCTGACAATGATTTGCAGGAATTACTTAATATAAAAAAGACGAGAGCTTATGTTCTTACGCGCCAAATGGCAAAAATGGGTTTAATAAACATAAGTGGCCGAGGCAAAAGCCGAAAATATCAACTTAAGTAACAAGGCACAAATTTCTAATAGCAAATATGGAATTTAAGCGAGAAACTCGCTAAGTAGCCACTGTTGCCAAAATTGATGGAACTTGCAAATGTGTAGTATTGGAGATACGTTTATGCTAATACAATACTTGTATTACGCTTATGCGTATGGAATGCAATAGATTAAATTATGGAAATTATAACCTGATGAGGAGGTTTGTTTATGCTTACAACAGTTAGACTTAGTGATGATGTGGCGGAAAAATTGACAAAATTAGCAGACGAAACTGGCAGAACGAAGTCTTTTTATTTACGCAAATTGATTGAAGGTGGATTGGATCAATTACTGTACGAATACAGTATATTGCAAGATGTAGAAGATTATCGCAAAGGTAAATTAAAAACCTACACATTAGAGGAAATGGAACAACGGTATGGCTTGGAAGATTAAATTTTCTGAAAAAGCGGACAAAGCATTTAACAAGCTGGATAAACCGATTCAATTAAGAGTTACTAAAAAATAAAAGAAATAGCGAAATATGATGATCCTAAGTTACAAGGAAAAGCTTTGACAGGTAATTTGGCAGGACTTTGGCGATATCGAGTAGGCGATTATCGACTTATTTGTTTAATCGAAAATCATACATTATTGATTTTAGTACTAGATATAGGTCATCGTAGAGATGTTTATGACAATTAAATTGTTCATCTTTGCCTCATATGTTTTATTTCAGCCACGCGACCTTAACCAGGCAAAATCATTCAGGTAAACGCAAACACACAAGCAAAGCCCGCTTACTATTACTAATAAGCGGGCCTGATTTTGCTATTTAGGCGCAAACTTGCGACTTTTTGTTAGTTACTCATGGCTATTTCAACTTGAGAATCGTCAAAACTACATGAACAACATCTTGTCAGAACCGTAGGTATGACCGAGAGCTTTCAAAGAAATAGCAGAGATAGCGTGCCATGGACCAACATATTCAGGTTGGAAGAAGAAATCCTGTTGACCTAATTCCTCCAAAGTGTTTTTGTTGTAGATGGCCAAAGAGATGATATTAGCATATTGCGTAATATCCAACTTGGACATGAATTGCGCACCCAAAATAACCTTAGTTTCAGCATCGAAGAAAATCTTGCTGTACAAAGTGTTGGTAGCTGTATCAGGCTCTGTAAAGAAAGTTGGTCTGACTCTTTGCTCAAGATAAACACTTTCGACCTTGCCATCATAGCTAGCTGAGTTAGCAGAACTGATACCCGAACAAGCAAAATGATAATCGAACAAAGCCAAAGCAGATGTGCCAGAAACAGGTTGCACTTGCACCTTGTCACCCATAGCATTGCGGGCAGCTACAATACCTTGTCGTCTAGCATTGGTTGCGAGTGCGATAGCAGCTTTTTTGCCATTTGGAGCATATTGAATGTAAGTAGCATCACCAGCTGCATAGACATCCTTAGCAGATGTCTGTTGATATTCATCAGTCAAAATGAAACCACGCTTGTCTAACTCAACAAGACCATTTAACCAAGCTGTATTTGGCTTTACACCGATAGCAATAACAACAGTATCACAAGCATAAGTGTTTTTATCTGTAACGACAGCTGAAACGTTGCCATTCTCGCCCTTAAACTCTTTGACAGCTTCGCCACCATGGAATGTCATATTGTGCTCACTGGCATGCTTAACGAGAATATCGGTAAATTCTTTATCGAGGTAAGTTGGCAAAATGCTTGTTTGGAAATCCAAAACAGTCACTTCTTTACCAGCCTTAGCGAAAGCTTCAGCAGCTTCAATGCCAATGTAACCGCCGCCAATTACAACAACTTTGGAGCTAGCTGGCATTCTGTCCTTGATTTTGCCACCCCAAACTTCGCCGCGCATATAGAGAATATTATTTAATTCTTTGCCAGGGCAATTAAGTGGAGTTGGAATAGCACCTACGCCCAAAATCAACTTGTCATAGTTCATGACATGATCTCCCTGAGCATCAACATAAGTTAATTCGTGCTTATCAGCGTTGAAATTGTTTACCTCACTGTTCAAATGCATATGAACGCCTTGCTTAATGTAAGATTCGGCATTGGCATAATGGATTTTGCATAGACAATCTGATTCGTTTTCGAGGTAAGATTGCATACCACATGATAGGAAAGAGGCCGTTTTGCCAGCTTCGAACAATTCAATTTCAGCCTTTGGCTCACGCTCTAAAATAGTTTGGACAGCCTCATAACCAGTATGTGAAGTACCAACAATAGCATATTTCATAATTTGTAACCTCCAATTAGATTCAATAATTTCATTGTAGAGATGGAGGCACTTAGACGAAATAACGTGTATCACAAAGCACAAGTCATAGTAGTTAATTAGTGATTTGAGTCAGAAATCGACAATATATTGGGTGGTTGATTCAGCATGTGACTGCTTAAATCTAAGAGTTAGAGCTAAAAAATAGCTGAGCACAATCTGCTAAATATGCTAAAATGCCCACAAGGTGAAGCGTATTTGCTGCTTGTTATGCTTGAAAAAAGGGTAAATAGTTTACGGAAAGAGGAATTTGATGCATATTATTTTTTCACCAGCTAAGAAGCTGAATTGCGTTGAAGCGTCAACTCAAAATTGGGAATTGAGTCCAGATAGTATGCGTTTGGTCTTTGCCCTAGAAAATTTGTCTGACGAAGAGTTAGCCAATGTGCTTGACTTAAAATCTGAAAAAGCTTTGGCGAAGGTTAAAGCCTACATAGAAAGCTGGCATAAGGGAGCCACCTATACAGCTTTAGATATGTATCAAGGTGTAGCTTATAGAGCATTAGAGGCAGAGACTTTAGATGTTGCGGCGCGTAATTATTTAGCCAAATACCTCTACATTTTGTCTGCTTTATATGGCCCAATTAGTCCGCAAGCTCAGATTAAGCCCTATCGACTAGATTTTAATAGCAAGCTTGTGCTTGATGGCATGAGTTTGCGTGCTTTTTGGCAAGCTAAGTGGGATGAGCTTTTGCAGAAAGATGAGCTTGTTATCAATTTGGCTAGCTCAGAATTTGCAAGCGTTTTGACAGCTAGCATGTATGATTGGCTTGATTTTGATTTCTATGAAAAATCTGACAGCAAATTACACAAATCTTCTACGCAATTAAAACAGGCGCGTGGCCTTTGTTTACGGGCTTGTGCGCTACAAAATGTGACGGAGCGTGATGGCTTCAAGCAACTTGAATTTGCTGATTATCATTATGAAGAAGCTCTTTCTACGCCCAATAAATTTGTTTACGTGCGTAAGCGAATGTAGGAGAGATAAAGCTTGAACACAGTGAAAGAAGTTAGCAAAATTTTAAAAGATCCTAATGCATTTTGCTTGAAAAATAGCTTAAATTAAAAGCAAGAACTGAAGTTCTTTAGGCGGTAATTCATATGCGGAAATTTAGAATTCATTTATTGGCTGTAATGTTTTTTCTTTTAGTATTTATTACGAAAAATTTGGTATTTGCAAGTGATACACTAAGTTTAGCTGTTCCTAAACTTCAAGTAGCAAGAGGTAGTTATGATGCAGAAATCATTCAATATATTCAAGCTAATTGGACTTCATTTTTAGGTAGAGATGAACTTGATACATATGCACATTCTAAAATAGAGATTGGCGAACCATATGGAATATATAGTCTCGATACGAATCAGATGATAGATACGCAGTTTCCGATGTATGTGGATGGAAAATGCATTCAGGTATTAACAGTTTTCAAGGACAAAACGGGAAAATTGACTTGGTCTGCTACAATTAGCAAAGAGTTTTTACAGTTGATTGATGATCTTAAATTAAAAGTTGGCAAGTATCGCTTTGAAACTAAAGATAATCCATCTGGCGGTGCACCTTATTTTGCATTGGTACCATTAGACGAAAGAACAAGCGATGATGGCGTTTCTTATTCAGATATTAGTAAGCCTATCATTACATTAAATCCGCTTGAGGTTAAAAAGACAGGTGATGATAAGAGTTCTGACTATCCCTATAAGAAAATATTGCCTATGGAACCAAGCGAGACGCAAACAGATAAGCCTTGGTGCGTATGCAAAGCGCATGAGGATAAAAGCGTGGTAATCACCCCGCTATTTATATGCCTTCAAATTTTTTAATTCGCTTCTTAAAAATCTGAAGAAGACTAAAGTGGTGACAAGTGCTGAGATAGTGTCGCTTATAGCTTCGGCGGCATAGACGGCACAAATTTCAGGCTTGATGAAATTAGGCAAAATATAAATCAGCGGAATGAGTAGTTCCACTTTGCGTGAGTATGATTCAGTTAGATAAAATCAGCGTATCATACGGTGAGCAAAAGGTTTTTGAGAATTTATCATTGACGATTGAGGATAATGAATTTGTCGCAATTGTCGGGAAAAGTGGTAGTGGTAAAACAACTTTACTTAATATCATCGGCTTATTGGAATTTCCTCATTCTGGTCAGGTGCTTATTGATGGCGAAAAATATAATTCAGCGCATAAACGCTTACTTTACCATCGCTCACAAGTTAGTTTTTTGTTCCAAAATTATGCTTTGGTTGATGATCTTTCTGTCAAGGAAAATTTAGAGATTGCCTGCAAGTATTCAAGCGTAAATAAGGCTAATAAGACATCTCGACAAGAGGAAGATGAAGATGCGTATTTAAAGCAAGTATTAGCTAAAGTAGAATTACCTGAAAATGTGCTGAATAAAAAGATTTTTCAATTGAGTGGTGGTGAGCAACAAAGAGTAGCTTTAGCGAGATTGCTACTAAAAGATGCCAAATACATTTTGGCAGATGAACCAACGGGCAATCTTGATATTGCTAACCGCGATATTGTTTTTGCCATTCTGCGCCGATTGAATAAGCAGGGCAAGACAATTGTTTTAGTTACCCATGACCTAGACATAGCACGTAAGGCCGATAGAATAATAAACCTTGATGATTACTAGGGAAAATAAAAAAAGACTGTATCTTAGAAGGTTGATTTTGCAGTGCGGATTAATAAGCCTTTACTTACAAATAAGCAAGCTATCTTAAGATAGCTTGCTTATTGTTATATCGTATCGAAAACGGCTTGATTAATTTATTATACAATTAGCAAAATCATGGAATGGAAACTAGCCAAATCACAGAGTGAGAATTAGCCAAATCGTGGAATGAGAATTAGCCAAATTATGGAATGGGTGATAATACCCATCTTTGACAGCTGGAAGAAGATAAAAGCTCAGGAATACCCCCAAAAATTAGGGATAAACTTAGCTTAAGGAGTCAAGTTAAAAAGTGCGTACATTATTTAGACTTTTTAGAAATACAAAAAATATTTTTCATAGATGAAACAGGAATATATTCCGTATCAGTTCTAAAATTAGCAAAGTCATGTAAAGCATCGGTAATATTAATTCCATCATAGCAAGGAACATAAGTAGCATCGTCATAAGACTTAAAAGAGAAAATCTTCAAAGTGTTAATTAAGCTTTTGTTAGTAAGCGTAGGAACAAGCGGCATAATTTTAGCTTTAAGAATTCTAAAAATCAGTAAAGCAAGGAAACAGGTTAGGAAGTGAGCAAGGATTCTATCGTCATTTTGTAAAAAGACAGGTCTAGCCTTAAATTCAGTTTTGAGCATTCTAAAAGCATCTTCAATTTGCCATCTTTCATGGTTAATTTTGAGAATTTCACAAGGATCATCATCAAGATTGGTGCAAGCAGCGTAAAAGCCATCATATTTAGCATCTTCCCAAATAGCTTTCTCATCTAAAGCATAAACATGCTTTTCTACTAATTCACCATCGTTAGTCATGGAATAATCCTTAACATAACGCAAAGGATCATTAGGTCGTTTTCTAGAAATAGAACTAGGTTGTTCAAGCTTCTTACAAGCACGCTTTAACTGTGTACACCTATTTCTTGCGCGTTGAATACGCCCTTATAAATTGCTCTGTATATACTTGGATAGCTTATCTGTAATTTATCATTCTCCAATTTTAGACGTCCCTGTATTTCTTCTGGTGACCATCGCTTTCTTCGTTTCTCGTAAGCTGCTTGAGCTAAGCTTGGTTGATAGTTGCCATAATCGTTACTGAACGTACATTTGTTACGTTTAAGCTCTCTCGAAATGGTAAATTTATTTCGCCCTGGTTTATTAGCAATGCTTGTTATACTATTGCCTGTTGCTTTCAAATACAGGATCTTTTCTCGCTCACTTAGTGTAAGATGTGCATATGGGTACATGGTTGTCACCTGTGGTTTGAGTTATTTTATTTTAACAGAAGCGCCTTGTACCTTCTTTTATTTTTCGTTGCACTTACAGTGTAAATTCAAGCCCCAAAAAACAAGCCGCCTTTAGAGACGGCTTGCTCCTTATTGTGTCATATCGACAGCTTGCCTAACTTATTGCAAAGCGGCCAAAACAGACTCTTTGTTCAGCTTGATCATTTCGACCTTGCTGGAAATAGCGCGGCTATCCATGATAATCTCACGTTCCAAACCCGGCTCATGCAACTTTGGCATGAAGAAATCATTGAAAGCCTTAAGCTCAGCTTCAGTATGGAAGATATTAGAAGTTGCGGTGATAAAATAGGAGAATGACATATCGCCACACAAAGCCTTATTCAACCATGGCCACTCAGCTTTCATCCATTCAAAAGCCAAATCTTGTGCCTTGTGGTTAGATAATACACCATAGTACCAGCTGCAGACATCCTGAGGCTTAATCACATCAGCTTGCTTGAACTTGCTAATTAATTTTTTGAGCTGTTCAACATCTTGACTTGCACTCAAAGCCTGACGCAAATGTTGACGGAATTGTGTATCAGAAGTTTCGACATAAGCTTTTAAGAACTTATCGAACAAGTCCTTAGAGCCAAACTGCTTCATCTCATTGCGTAAGACAGCACTTCTAATGGCAGCTGGCAAATTATAAATATCATTGACATTGGCTTGATAAATTTCATGTAAAGCCTTAATGACTTGCTCATTTTCAGCATAGAGTGCCAAATTGAGGACAACTGGACGAGCCAGACTATCATCATTGCTTTCGTTAGCCTTTGGCATGACGCCCAAACGCTCAATAGAATTAGCTGTCAATTTGTGGATGAATGCTTTCAAAGCCTTTTCTTCAGCACTATCTACTGTGACGAAATCCATCAAGTTACTTGTTACTTGTGCCAACTTAGTTTGGACAATATTGGACTTGCTATTACCTAACTTTTCCATGAGTGGGATTAAGTTAGCGTAAGGCTGACTACTTGATTGAGCCAAAAGTAAGTTATCTTGCAGGACTTGTAATTGTGAAATAGCATCCAAATTAGCCAATTCCTTGATTAAATCAGCTTGTAAAGTAGCATCATATTTGACAATGAAGTGGGAAACGTTACCAATATTGAGTTGGAAAGCTTTGCCGTTCTTGGCACGTAAAGCTTGGTAATCGCCTAAATTCAATGTCTTTGTCGTCATCAAAGCTGGAACCTCGGCATAGTTACAATGGATAGGAATTTGCCACAAACGCTGAGCATCTTTATGTTCACCGATGAAGAATTGCTCTTGACTTAGGACTAATTGGCCATTTTCAACTTTAGCTTCCACAACTGGATAACCAGGTTGTTCCAACCAAGAATCCATAATTTTGCCAACTTCGAATGAACTTGCTTCTTCCAACGCTGACCAGAGGTCATGACCTTCAGCATTTGCGTATTGATGCTTAGCAAAGTAAGCTTTTAAGCCTTTACATAGAGCTTCGTCACCTAAGAGAGCGCGTACCATGACGAGCAAACGAGCACCTTTGGCATAGACGATAGCTGAATCGAAAATAGCATCAATTTCAGCTGGATCGTTGACCATAACATGCACAGATTGCACACCATCTGTTGCATCGCGGCGTAAAGCAGCAGCAACATCAGATGTATGGAAATTTTCCCAGGCATGCCAGCTTGGCTCCAAAGCGTCGACTGCTACATATTCCATCATGTTAGCAAAAGACTCATTCAACCAGAGATTGTCCCACCATTTCATTGTGACTAAGTCACCAAACCATTGGTGTGCCAATTCGTGGGCAATAACGCCAGCTACTAATTGCTTATTGCTTAATGTTGTGTTGTCAGGATCTAACAGCAAATAGCCCTCACGATAGGTGACAAGACCCCAGTTTTCCATAGCGCCAGCCGAGAAATCAGGGCAAGCCAATTGATATGACTGAGCTAATGGGTAAGGTGTTTGATAGAAGTCCTCATAAAATTCGATGCAACGCTTAGCAATATCTAAACCAAAATCTAATTCCTTAGGAGCGTGAGACTTAGTGGCAAAGACACCAATTTCAACCCCAGACTTAGTATGGGTAATTTTCTTTTGTAAATCACCAAAAGCAAAGGCGATCAAATAAGTTGACATGCGGACTGTTTCTTGGAAATAGTGTACGCCATCTACACATTTCTCCTCTGGTTGGTTCGCAATAACTGTTTCACCAGGTTGTTCATCGTATTTGATAGCTAGTGAGAAAGTTGCTTTAGCTAATGGCTCATCGACACATGGGAAAGCCTGTCTAGCGAAAGTAGTTTCAAATTGGGTGCTGACAATTTGCTTTTTGACGCCGTCAATTTGGTAATAGGATGGATAAATGCCCATCATCGGGTCAGTTAATTCAGTGCTAAATTCAACAAAGACGCTAATATCGCCACTTTCTTTGCCGTTGATTGTAACAGTTTCTGTCTTGTCACTGAAAGTGAAGTCAACAACTTTATCATTGACTTTAACAGAATTAATATGCATGAATTTTTGATTGAGTTCAAAAGTAGGCGTGCAGGCATGACCTTGAATTTGGACATTGCCGTTGATAGTTTTGTTTTCACGGCTGATGTCGAGGAAAATATCGTAATGCTCAGGTTGGAAAGCATCGTATAAACGTTTAGTTTCTGCCATAGTTTTACTCCTTTATGTTAAATGTTCAATTCTTTAATTTTAATAAATTATCCAGCTAAATACTAGCGCTTGGGCGTGATTTGTGGAAAAAGGAGAAGATGCTTAGGCGCAAACAGCGTAATATAAAAGAGGCTTGCTTTCTATGTGGCGCTATTTCTGTTTAGCAAATGAAAATGGAACGAGGCGTCTTTCATTGTAAATTTCAATTTTTTGTATTTTCTACCAAGCTTGCTAATTCGAGAGCTTCCATGAATGTTTTAAATGATTTAACTCTACTTTTTACAGAAGCAAGCATTTTAGGATTATGCAATTCTATTAAGGCGTATATTTCTTCATCACTTTTTTTAGCTGGCTGTTTTAGGATGCGACCGCCAGTAACGGCACGGGAATTTTTATAACTGTAATGCAGGCCTAATAGATGGGGCAAAGCCCAAAAATTTATCTGCAAAAAGAACTTTCTATTTGTAGCTGTAATTAAAAGATCACTTTTATTAAATTGTTGCCACCAATCTAGTGTTTTTCGTATTTCGTTAGCCATAAATTTTACTCGTTTAGGTTATATAACGAAAGCCTTGCAGATTACCTACAAGACTTTCAAAACTTTAACGTGTTACGATCACAAAGATACCCACCCACGCTTTGGTCTACCTTAGCTATCAAGGTAATGCAGTTTCACCATGACTGATATTTCTGACCACTCAGCTTAGGGTAACGGTATGCACGACCGCCAGATCTCAAACTTTATTTATAAATCCATTTTAGCATGCGATAGTCTTAAATATAAATTGTAAATATTTAACGATTGGAAAATAACAGGCAAATCCAGCGAAGTTTGCGTAAAAGTTGCGTGAGCTTTAAATAGACACTTGTAAATGCTTGAAAATTATGTTTCTGGCTTGACTCAAAATTTATAGCTGCATTGACAAAAACCGTGATTTATTTTATCTTGATATACGGCTTATATACGGTTATCATAACTGCATATTGAACAGCTAGCGAAAAGCTAATAAAGCAGTAATTTGCTGAATTAATCCTATATTTAGGGATATACAGCAAGTTAGTAAGGAAAATTAATGAACGTAATGTTTACAGAATTAAAGGAGTTTGTCTTGCCTAAGTGGGAAGAACTTCCACTAAAGCGGATGTACGGAGAAGAAATCTGTACATTTGTTAATCAACTCATGGCACCTTTACACAACGAGAAGATTCATTTGACGCCGACAATGATTCAGAACTATCTCAAGTGGAATTTGTTACCACCTATTAAAGGCCGTAAATATGAGCGAGAACATCTAGCTTGGTGTATTTGCATAACGTTGTATAAGCGCATTTTGCCAATCAAAGACGTTGCAAAAGGAATTACTTTACAGCAAAATTTTATGAATGTAGCTGAAGCGTACGATTGCTTAGCTGAATTTATTAATCAAGGCTTTAGGACTATGTTTAATAGTCTTGCTAACAATGATGGTCAGATAGTTTTGCCTAATTTACCTGCCAACGTGCAATATGTTTCGTTAGCTTTGAGCGCGCAGACTTTCGTCTTTCAATGCTTTTTGGATTACATTGTGCAAAGCGGAGGCGTTGAAGCTGGCGGACTTTTGACAAGCACCCTAGCTAAAGTGGAATAAAGCAAATTCAATATATTCCCCCAATAAGAAAGTGAGCTTATTATGCGTAAATGTTGTCAATCAAATGAAAATTCAGCTACTAGTAATTCAGCCATAAAGCAGCCGGAAATTATAAAGCATCCAGCATCCATGCTTGTAAGTGGACAGAAGAAAGTTACAGATTTACGTCAGCTATTACGAGATACTGTGCAAACTTGTCCAGATAAAGTAGCGTATATTGAGATGCCAGATGATCCCAATGCCCCTGTCAGCTTCACGTATAAAGAACTGGAAGCTCGCATCAATGCCTTAGGTACGGCTTTGAGCGCACCTTATTTTCAAGAAAAGGTAGAAGATTGTAATCTGCCAGGTCTAGAAGGGATGAATAAACCACGTTTAGCTATTTTGGGTGATAATTCAGTCGATTGGATTGTGGCGCAAAATGCGGCCATGTTTGGCGCGGGCCTAGCTGTTCCGTTGGACAAACAATTAGGGCTTAAGGAATTACAGGGCCTACTTAGTCGCTCTAGATGTCGCAAAATTTTCTTAGATGCTAGCAAAAAAACGCTCATAGATGGCATTTTGGCTCAACCTGGTTCCATCACTGACCTCATATTAATCGGCGGCAAGCAGATAAAGGTAGCTACTGATTTAGCTTCGCAATTTAGAAAAGATACGAGTGCAACGAATTTAGCTACAGATGTTGCCACGAATTTGGCGTTAGATAAGCCAGAGGCTGCTATCATTTCACCTATTTGTACGGTTAATGGAGTTCGTGTTTGGCGCTTGAATGATTTAGAAGTTGCAGGCCAGACAATGCTTTTAGCAGGGCAAGATGCTTTCTTAAAGGTAGAAATTGATCCCAAAGCTCCAGCTGCCATATTTTTCACATCAGGCACTACCTCCAAAGCCAAAGGCGTGGTCTTATCGCACAGTAATATCAGCCACGTGGAATACATTTGCCGAGCTTCCATTAAACTGCCATATGACAAAATGGTCCTCTCGGTCTTGCCTTTGCATCACACTTTGGAAAATTCGGCGCAATATGCTTGGTGGGGCCATCGGCAGACAATTGTTTTCAATAATGGGTTGCGTTATATCAGCCAAAACCTCCAAAAATTTCCAATTGAATTAATGGTCACAGTGCCTCTATTACTTGATAATATAAAGCGGCAAGTAGAACATGCCTTAGCCAAACGTGGCAAACAAAAACAGTTCGCGCTCTTGTGCAAATTAAGCCATTTTGCCCTAAAATTGGGTATAGATTTGCGCCCTCGCTTGTTCCAAAAAGTCAGAGAGGCTATTTCACCTAATCTCAAGCTGTTTATTGTAGGTGCAGCAGCTCTCACCCCTGAAACGGAGGCTTTCTTTGCTGAAATTGGTTTTTCTGTTTACGTTGGCTATGGCTTGACTGAAACAGCACCTATTTTAGCTATGAATAGCAATTTTTTACAGGTGGCAGGCAGCGTTGGTACTTTTGCAGCCGGTGTCGAAGCTAAATTTTTGCAAGATGGACAAGCTGAATCTACAAGCCAAAATCAAGGCGAAGTCTTGGTACGTTGTCCTAATCTTATGTTAGGTTATTACGAAGATAAAGCAGCTACACAAGCTGCAATTGATCGAGATGGCTGGTTCCATACTGGTGATGTTGGCTATTTGGACGAACATGGAGCTTTGTTTATCACAGGCCGTGTGAAATCGATGATTGTCTTAACAAATGGTAAGAAAATTTTCCCAGAAGAGTTGGAAGCTTTGATTGCTTTGCCAGAAATAGTGGATCAGGCAATGGCATTTGGCGGACATAACAAGCGAGATACAATTGATGTTTGTCTGTTATTGCATTTGAATGAGGCTGTAAAAGCTAAACTAAAGCCAGGTGAAGAATTACCATATACAATAAAAGAGCAAATTCAACAGGAATTAGCCCGTATTAATGCACAAGTTCCACCCTACAAAGCTATCAAATACTGGGCTTGGACCATAGATTCTTTCGTTATGACATCAACCTTGAAGATCAAGCGTGAGCCGACTCTAACGAAATTGCTTAATGGTCTAACGGGCGAAGATAACTTGTGGCGTGAACTAAATGGCAAAGAGGTAAAACTGAAATAAAGCGGTGGCTAGTTTTGTTGGGAGAATTACACATTTGCGTTTTGCGTAAAAAAATCAGGTAGCGCATAAATGCACTACCTGCAAAACTCACGTTTTCAATTCGTGACTTCACGATAAAGCTAATAGATCAATTTGTTAATTGCTTTTTTACAAAAATCATAAGTTTGGTTAATAGAAGGGGAGGACTTATACAAATAAGCATTACGAAGCATTCTTTCATTAAAAAGCTGGGATAGCTCATTTAGTGAGTGACTTTTTAAAATGGTATGATTTCAATAAATACGGCTATTGGATAATTAGGATTTTAATCACGTCCTTACTCGTAAAGATGATGTAATTATAGCTATAAAACATGTCTTTATGTGAAAATTAATATAGATTTGGCTGAATATCGGCGCAAGAATGACCTGCGTGCAGTTAAGAAAAATTGCACAATTCCTTCTTGGCTTAATTTTCAGGCAGAAACAGCAGGCTTAAATTTCTCAGCCGTTTTGCAAGCTGCTTTGAAAAAAGAATTACACATCGAGGACAAGTAAACAAAAGCTTGACGGTTCATTTTAGATAATTTTGCACTCCTAATGCCATCTATTTGGTAGATTGATATGTTATAGTTGTATCAACAAAAAGCAAGGAGATACAAGATGCAACAGATTAGGCAGTCCCAAATAAAATGGCTTACAGATCCTGAAGTTTATGCCGTAAATCGTTTAGAATCACATGCGACATTAAATTACACAGTACCTCTAAAAACAGCTAACAGCAGTGTGCAAGTTAAGCCTTGCCAATCTTTAGATGGAATTTGGCAAGTGAAAGTATTAGATGCGAACGATTTTCAACTTGACACAGATAAAGCCATTTGCGGCCAAGCTGAAGCTGCCATTTATCAGGCAATTCAAGTGCCAGGCCATTTGGAAACAGCAGGCTTATTACAAGCCAAATATGTCAACATTCAGTATCCTTGGGACGGCCATGAACAGGTAGAATTAGGGCAAGTGCCTAAAGCCAACCATGTGGCTGTTTATCGTCGCCAATTTAAGTTAGATGCGCCACTTCAAACTTTACTCTCTCAAGGTGGGCAAGTGACTCTAACTTTGCATGGCGCGCAGACAGCTATTTATGTTTGGTTGAACGGAAATTTTGTTGGCTACGCCGAAGATGCCTTTACGCCGAGCGAATTTGCTGTAAGTTCCTATCTCCAAAATGAAAATTTATTAGTTGTTGCTTGCTATGAATATTCTAGTGCTAGTTGGCTAGAAGATCAGGACTATTGGCGCTTGCATGGCTTGTTCAGATCAGTTGAGTTAGAAGCTAAACCAGCTATCCATATTAATAATGTAAAAATAGATGCAGATTATGCTAAAACGAGTGAGACAGCGAGCTTGAATTTGGAATTAACATTAAGCAAACCATTCACAAATGGCGAAAACTTAAGCTTTAAGCTGACAGATTTAAGCGATAGCACTAATTTGAACGATAGCACTAAGAAAGAAGTTATCTATTGGCAGACTAAGCTCAGCCCTGCTGATACAAGCACCTTAAAAATAAGTTCAGGACAGTTGAAAGGCCTACAAGCTTGGAATGCTGAAAAGCCTAATTTGTATCGTTTAACTATAGACATATGCACAAGTGAAGGGCAGCTCATTGAATCAGTTAGCCAAAAAGTAGGCTTCCGGCGTTTTGAAATTGTTGATGGCATCATGCGCTTGAATGGCGAAAGAATTGTCTTTAAGGGCGTAAATCGGCATGAGTTTGATTGTGAACGTGGACGAGCAATTACTTATGACGATATGCTCAGCGATGTTAAATTTTGTAAACAACATAATATTAATGCTGTACGCACATCTCATTATCCAAATCAAGCTGCTTGGTATGAGCTTTGCGATGAATATGGTCTTTATCTAATTGATGAAACTAATTTGGAAACACATGGCACCTGGGTCAATGCCCATAATGAATTTACACCTGATACAGCGTTGCCAGATAGTAGGGCAGAGTGGCAAGGAGCATGCGTTGATCGTGTTGAGTCAATGGTCAAGCGAGATTACAACCACCCAAGTGTCCTAGTTTGGTCTTTGGGCAATGAATCATTCGGCGGTGATGTATTTAGGGCTATGTATAAGCGTGTCTATGAGTTAGATGGTAAGCGGCCAGTACATTATGAGGGCCAATTTAACGCTAGAGAGTGGGAAGATGTTACAGATATTGAGTCGAGGATGTATGCCCATGCTGATGAGATAGAAAAATATTTGCAGGCAAATCCTAAAAAGCCTTATATTTCTTGCGAATACATGCATGCGATGGGAAATTCAGTTGGCAATTTGGATGAATATATTGCCTTAGAAAAATATTCGCACTATCAAGGTGGCTTTATCTGGGATTTCATTGACCAAGCACTTGTACAAACAAGAGCAGACGGCACGAAATATTTAGCCTATGGTGGTGATTTTAACGATCGACCGACTGATTATGAATTCTGCGGTAATGGCTTATTATTTGCAGATCGCAAAGTTAGTCCCAAAGCCAAAGAAGTGAAACAGCTTTATGCAAATTTGCGCTTGCAACCACATGAAAATGGAGTGCGCATTAGCAACAACAATCTTTTCACCTCAACGGAGCATGATTTGTTTGTGTTAAGGCTCTTAGCAGACGGAGAGGAAGTTTGGCGTGAGTGTAGACAGTTTGTAGTCGAAGCTCAAACGACAAAAGATTGCAAAATTGCTTGGCCGTTAGATTTGTATGCCAAAACAGCTGAAGAATTGACGCTAGAAGTTGTACAGACTCTATCTGAGCCTACCTTGTGGGCTGAGGAAGGCTATGAATTAAGTTTTGGTCAGTTAACGTTAGAAACAGCTAGCTTAGGTAAATTAGTTGGAGCAACAACGGATATAGCTATTTCTAATTACGCGCTTAGAGAAGCTAGCTCAAATTCGTTAGCTAGAGTTACCATTGGGCGCTTCAATGCTGGCCTAAAAACTGCTAATGCCGAATTTCTTTTCGCGTATGCTAAAGGTGGCCTCGTTTCGCTTAGAAACGGTGAGAAAGAATTAGTGTTAAGTCGGCCGAATTTAACGACTTTCCGCGCTTTGACAGACAATGACAGAGGTGCTAATCATGCTTATGAAAGAGCTATGTGGGAAGTTGCTGGTAAGTGCGCAAAGTGTGTCGATTGCCAAGTTCAGCAATTAGACAATTCAATATTACAAGTGACTTACAAATATCTTTTGGCCAATAATTTAGCTACGCCCGTAACGGTGGCTTATACAGCTTATCCAAATGCTAGTTTACGGATAAAGGTAACATATCATGGCGAAAATGCCGCTAAATTGCCAACTTTGCCAGCTTTTGGCTTAGAGTGGCTCTTGCCCTTAGAATATAGCAATTTGCGCTTCTATGGCCTTGGCCCACATGAAACTTATGTTGATAGGATGCACGCACGCTTGGGCATCTTTAAGACAAATGCTTATGCTGATTCTACACCTTATTTAGTGCCACAAGAAACAGGTAATCATGAGGAAGTTCGATGGGCAGAAATTACAGATGCTAGTGGGCATGGACTTAGAATAAGTCGCTATGCAAGTAATGCTAACTTTGCTTGTAGCTTGTTAGGACATACAAGTGCTGAGATTGAGGCTGCAAAGCATCAGTATGAACTTTCTCAGCCGAGCAAAATGTGTTTGCGCTTGTTGGCTGCTCAAATGGGCGTTGGTGGCGATGATTCTTGGTGTTCACCTGTTCATTCAAAGTATCACCTAAGAGCTGATAAGCCACTAGGATTGGATGTGCTTGTTCATTTGCTTTAATTTGTATTTCAGTATGTAATTTTGCCGTCTAGCTATGCTTTATCTAGGCGGCATTTGTTTGCTATATTGAGCACAATTGAGATGAATAATTATTTGTTTTATATGCTCCATAGGAATCAGTTATCCGCAATTTTCAGATAACTGATTCTTCTTGTAATTCACTATATCCTAATGCTGATGGAATTATGATGTAATTATGACAAAGGAGACTAAACATATGATTAATATTCGACCTGTTTCTGATTTCAGGACTAAATTTCCCTAGATAGAAGAAGCTGTTATTAACTCTAATCCACCAGTATTTCTTGCTAAAAGATCTTATGGAACAATGGCTCTTATTATCCTTGAGCAATACTCTGCTCTTACTGATGATATAGAAAGAAAACTTGATGAAGCAGATACTTTTGCTGCGAATACTTCTATTCGTCTTTCTAAAACTGATGTCTTTAATGTCGCTTGTTTTTGCTTCTTAATAGTTGCTTTTGTTGAAAGATTTAACAGCCTTATTTATTTTGTTTATATTCGTCAGCTAAGATGGCATAAACTTTTTTATCGCAGATACCTGTATTGTTTTTGACAGCCTGGCGCAAGCAACCTTCATATTGCATACTGCTTTTTTGCATGACTTTTCCAGAGCCTGGGTTATTAGCAGCATGGGAGGCTTGAATACGATTGAAATTTTCGCTAGTGAACAAATAATTTATTACAGCTTTAACAGCTTCGGTCATGTAACCTTGATTCCAATATTTACGGCTTAAGACATAACCAATATCAGCTGCTTTTATTTCGTAAAATTGCTTATTTACGCTGATATTGCCGATAACTAGATCAGGTTCTTCTTTCAAACAAATACCCCAGTTGTAGAAATCAGCTTCGCTGTAATGGCTGACAATACATTGCAAATATGTATCTGCATCAGCTACAGACTTATAAGTTGGCCAGGTCACATATTTAGTTACTTTGTCATCACTTGCCCAGTTAGTATACATAGCTTTGCTATCTGTCAGGCGGAAAGGACGCAATAATAAGCGTTCAGTTTTAATAGCTTTAGTTCCGTGCCGGTTTGGCATAGTTAGCTTCCTTTCAAAGTCGTGACTAGATTTGTGTTTGGAACATATATTAGCATGTTTTTGAGTGAAAGCAATCTGTGAAAGAAAATTTAACTTTGACAGTTAAGGGAAGAAAAAAGCATAAGAAGCCCAGGAAATTAACAGCTTTAAGATGTTAATAGCTTCTAAGAATGTAGCTGTATGGCTTTACCTACAATATTATTTTTGTGATAAACCATTATAAATTAGCTTTTCGTTAGGCATTATGGCAATAAACATGAACGGAGCATCAGACTGTGAAAAAAGCAATTATTTTCTTGAGCTTAGCACTTGGTTTATTTGTGCTATTTCAATTTGCTAGGTATCTTTTCTTTAATGCTCCTTTACGTTCAATTTTGGCAGCGATTAAATATGAGGAATATCGGCAGGCACAAGGCATAGATGCGCGCTTGATTCAAAGCAAAAAGGTTTTGGTTGATTATAAGTCAGGAACTGCCTTTGTTAAAGTCCTCTACAAAGACGATCCAGATCATGTGTATGAATATCATTACGCCCTGTATATAGCTAACCTTAAACATCCTTATCAGAAACATAGCTTCCATAAAATGCGTTTAGTAGTATCTACAAGCCCCAAAGCCACAGCTGAATTAAATGAGAAAGCGTTAAACAGTCAGCCCAAATATAAGCCTTTGGATATTTACAACAATTACGTGTAAAAGAGGAGCTAAGCACATATGCAAGATTCCGAGCCAATAGAACAGAAAGCGTTAAGTAGAAGTGAGAGCCAGTTTGCGATCTTAAAAAAGTATTTTGTGACACCTAAGCTATTTTTTAAGTTCATGCTGCTAATTGTGCTTTTGCTTTTTATTATTGTAACAGCTGTTTACGTTTATTTTAATACGCCGTTACGCTCAATTTTGGCAACGATTAAATATGAAGAGTATCGTCAATTACAGGGGATTGATTATGCAAACATTCAATCTAAAAATCCAGAGAAGAATTTCAAAACAGGTGAAGTTTATCTGAAGGTCTATTACAAAGACGATCCACAATTTGAGTATCGCTATATTTACCAGCTTTATCGTCCGTCCAAAGAGAAGCTCCGTACGCATGACTATCACAAAATGCGCCTAGAGGTGTTGTGGCGTGATGGTGAGAAAGAAGAAGGACGCAGCAAGCCTGAGTCTATTTGCAAATATCCACCTTTAGAGGCTAATGCTGAAAATGTAGATCCATACTTTTAGAACGATTAAAAGCTGGGAATTTTCCCAGCTTTTTAATTTGGTGTTGTGCTGAACTTTTAAAATTGATAGCTTAAATTTCACGTAGTTCCCATTGCTTATTTGAAGCTAGGAGAGAGTATCTTTTGTTGTGAAAGTTGAAATTGAGTTTTACATTTTCCCAATTCCTAGGTAGATTTGGCGAGAAGGAAATTTTATCACCATCAAATTTAGCACCTAAAAATCCAAAGAACAGAGTTGACCAGGTTTCTCCTATACAAGCTAAGTGCAGGCCCTCCTTACCAGTGTTGTGCATTATATCGTGTAAGTCTAAATATAGGGCCTTTTGCCAATAGTTATTGGCTGCATCAGAGAGATTGTTCTGAGCTGCAAATAGTGCATGACTGGCAAAACTTAAAGTGGAATCATGTAAACACAATGGCTCAAAGTCTAGCCAAGCTTGTAAGCGTTCTTCTTTAGTGAATTTTTGCGGCATGCGTGACATTAACAATAAAGTATCTGCTTGCTTAATAACTTTGTATCGTTGTAGACGATCAAATGAAACATTGTGGTAGCTTGCTTCATCACCAAACTTAAGCTTTCCAAGATCGATTGGTTCTAAACGGGCAAAGGTTTCATCTGGCAACAAATGACCTGTTTGAGAATCCCTACATACACGTAAGTTCTTACTTAATTGTAGCCAGTTTTCAATTTCTGTATCGGATAGATTTAAAGCTTGATAAGCTTCTTTTCTTGTGACTTTAAGTTCATTAGCTACTTTACAAGCTAATTCTAGGTTGTTTTTTACCATGTAATTTGTAAAAAGATTATTGTTCGTAATTCCACAATATTCATCTGGGCCTTTGCAGAACAAAATATCAGCGCTACCATCAGCTTGCTTTGTACAGCGACTTGCCCAAAAACGTGCTGTCTCGATGAAGACTTCTGTTGCTTCTTTGTAAAAATTCATGTCGCCAGAATAGGCGATATACTGTTGCATTGCGAAAACAATATCAGCTGTAACGTGTAATTCGCTAGCACCAATATCCCAAGTTTCGCATTGTTCCGTACCATCAAAAGAAGTCATCCAAGGATACCTTGCACCAGCACTATTCATCTTCTTAGCATGATCTTTAGCCTGAGATAATGTGTTTACTCTATATTCCATTAAACTTTTTGCCGCTTTAGGCTGTGTGAATATATAGAATGGTAACATGAAGAAATCGGTATCCCAAAAATAACAGCCTTTATAACGAGTATGAGTTAGACCGCGTGCTCCTATACTGACAGTGCTATCATTGGCCGAACAGTTAGCTATTGATTGAAAAATATTGTAGCGAAGAGCTGATTGGTCATTAGAACTACCAGTAATTTCTATATCGGATCTTTTCCATAAATCAGACCAGACTTTTGCTGAATTTGCCAAGAGATTAGAAAAAGAATCATTAATTTTATTGCTGCCTATTCTAGTATCAATATCTCTACTGGTGCTGACACGTGTACAAGCTTCAAAAACGACTTGTTGTCCGCTTGAAATAGAGAAATTCCAGTTCTTAGCAATAACGTTACTATCTGTATGTGAATTTGAACTAGCAATTGGGGCATGAAAAACTATTTCTTCATTGACTTTTAGATTAGTGCCTTGGATAGTAAAACAGCAATTAATATTATTTTCATTTGTACTAGTTGCTTTTAATATAGATAGTTGGACAGTTTCGTGATTTTCCTTGAGTTGATCGTCAGGAACAGGACAGTTACAGCAAGCTGTATTGAGACCTAAACTGAGTGAAATTTTAGCTGAATTTGAAGCTGTGATGTTGTATCTTTGGACGAGCAAGGACGGATCTGCCATACTGAAGAACATCTGATGTTCAATAGATAAACTTATGCCATTATTTCTGGCAGTATATGTTTGTGTTCGTAAGCCTGTTTTAAAATCAAGCTGTGTTTGAATAGGCGAATTAAATATCATATGTTGCTTGTTACACTCAATATCAGCCCAGATTGGTGTGGGTAGGTTTACAAAATCAGTAATGCCAGGCTTGATTTCGCCAAATATACCTGCAACGAATAGACCAATTTCAGCCGAGCGTTTCTCTTGGAAAAATGGCATATAAGCTCTTGCACCCATACGACCATTACCAGTAAAAAAGATACTTTCTGCGAAAGAATCTTCTGTGTTTGAACTTGTTGAGATAGACCACGGCTCTAAACTTAAATTTTGTTGCATGAAGAATACACTTTCTACTTGAACATGCTGTATATAGCGTGACAGAGAAAACCAGCACATGTGGCAAACGCTTCACCTGTTGTACAATATCCAGTTATTTCATCTACACTTTCGCAGGCAATACCGTTATCCATGTGTAATTTTTCAAGGATGGATAAACTGTGCTCTAAACGCCCACATAATATGCTATTTGCTAAACTCAAAATCCAAGGATGGGGAGCATGTGGACAGCCTATTTCATTAATTGGATTGTTAGCAAAGCTATATTTATATTCAGGCGAACGAATCAGATTAACTGTATTTACATATACAGCGTCGTCTGCTTTGCAAAAACCTAACAACGGAAGTAGCTGCAAACTACCAGGCGGCTCATCGTAAATATCATGTTTACCGTTTAAATCAGTTGACCAACAGAAATAGGGTTGACCATTTTCTGATTGCTTTATGCAATTGTTTACAATATCATTCTTAATTTTGGTAGCTAGTGTGTTAAGGCCTTTATATTTGTCTGAAAGGGAGGACAAATCTTTTAGCGCTTTCCACACTAGCACGTTGTCATAAGTGATGAATGGGTAAACGCGTTCATCATCTGTTGGCTGCAAAAAAGTATCATAGAGATAATATTTATTAGCTTTGTGCTGTGCTAATTTATTGAGAATATGGTCAATACCCTGCTGTATGTGGCTTTCGCCTAAAAATGCGTAATCCTTTGTTTGCTTAACATAACGAGTTAAAGCAAGCAGTGGGGCTACTAATTCATCCAACTCAAATCCTGGTTCAAGAACTGTACCATCTATATAACGTGAATGAATACCAAAGTTTCTTTGTTGTTTAGTGTAAACATAATTAAGCATTTGCTTGGCTCTTACAGGGTCAATATCCAATATAGCAGGAAAACTCCATAACAAACTATCACGATCCCAATAAGCAGCACTGACATAGTAACGGGGACTTCTGCTTGTGACCAAAACAAGTTCCTCTGTATCTAGTGTTATACCAGCAGAAAAGAAATAGCAGAAGAATAAGTTCGTATTATACAGTTGTGTCAGCTTGGAATTAGCGAAATGAACGCTTCGTTTTTGCAACCATTTTATGGTTTTAGTTAATTCAACAGCATATGCTTGTCTTAGCATTTCCTTGGCGCTTGTGGCGGCCGAAACTTCTTCAAAGCCCAAGCCCCAATAAAATACAATTGATTTTTCAGATTTAGGAGCTATACAAGTGCTATGACATAAACGGTAGCTGATGCTGCCGTTATTATCTTGCTTAAAAGTATTTAAAGTTGTGACATTTGCCATTGGTGCAAAGGCAAACATTGGAAATCCATTGGTGTATTCAAAAACTAGGCTGTTATTCCAATTACTTTGGAAACACTTAGCAATGCCAGATAGTGGCTTATCTTCATTTACGCAGTGCCAAGACGATGCCCAGCATCCCTCTAAACCAAGCTCGACACTTTGCTCTAAAGAAGCTGTGTTGTTTACGTTTATTTGAACAGCGAAACCACGTTCATCTATTGGTGGTAAGTAGGTAATACTTATTTGTAACTTATCGCGTTCGCAAATTAAATTAGGTAACCAATTGGCAAGCCGTGACCAATTCAAAACTTCTGGAAGTGGAGATTCTGTATTGTTTTGTTCAAGATGAACAAAAGGCTGAATCAATGGCATTTGGGAGTTGCCACGTATATCTATCAGCCCTTTAGCTGCCATATATAGAAAAGTGATGTCTTCTATGGCGCCTGATTGTTCGTTAATTCTGGGGAGAGAAATAAAGTCATTGCCGACAGGCAGATATTTCATATGTATAATTGGCCTCCGTAAGTTGTTTTGGTGGTTAATCGCTTAACCTTGATTGCTAACTAATATAGCAACAAAAAGCTGTATAGTCAACAAATAAAACGGAAAAAAAGTGAATAATGTTGACAAATTAACTATGAAATTGTATTATTACGGCTATAAATAGGTTAAACGCTTAAATAAGCTTATCTATTAGGAGAGGATAATGTATGGGCAAACGTGCAACGCTAAAAGATGTGGCAGAGCGAGCTGGTGTAAGTATAGCAACAGTATCTTACGTTCTTAATAATAAGAAAACTGTTTCGCTATCTACAAAGTCGAAAGTGTATTCAGCCATAGAAGAACTTAATTATGTACCTGATCTTAATGCAAGGAGCCTCTCCAGCAATAAGTCGAAGTTAATAGGAGTTGTTATTCCACAAACTGAGCCAGGCAGTAAGTTGATGCTACAGAATGATTTTTATGGTGAGATAATTGGCAGCATTGAATATTATGCACGCAGAGAGGGTTATCATGTGCTGATTTCAGCTTCTGATGTTGATGAAAGCTACTTGACGTTGACACGCGAACGAAATTTAGATGGAATTATAGTCATTGGAATGTATCCGGACGAGTTTTATCAACAGATGAAAAAGACACAAATCCCAATCGTTTTAGTCGATAGCTATTGCAACGATCACTATTATCATAGCGTGCGTATTGATGACGCTTATGGTAGTTATTTGGCGACTAATTATGTACTTAAACAAGGACATAAACAAGTGGCTTTTCTTTGTGGCCAAATTAAAGAAAACGGTGTAATTAAAAAGCGTCTTATGGGGTATCAACAGGCTTTAGCAGAAGCGGAAATTGAATTTGATAAGGCATTAGTGTATGAAGGAAATGTTGATTATGATAGCGGTATTGCGTTAGCGAAAAGAGTCTGTACTGACCAAAAAGGCGTAACGGCTATTGTTACTAGTGCTGATATATTAGCAGTTGGGGCAATGAAAGGCTTGTACGAATTGGGCATAAGCGTACCGCACGATATGTCAGTTATTGGCTTTGATGATTTGGAAATATCTCGTTATTTGACACCCGGTTTAACTACCGTTCGTCAAGGAATCACTAAAAAAGGTAAAGAGGCAGTTAAATTGCTTCTAGAAAATATTCACGATCCAGATATGACAAAGCGCGAGATTATTATCCCAGTTAGTTTGGTTGAACGTGAATCTGTAAAAAAGATAGGAGAGGGGGTATAAAAAAGACTGCACTACTGGCAAAAGTCCGTGCAGCCACAAACAAAGAATAAGAAATTACTCTTCTGGCTATTAGTTTAAGCGAAGAAGAGCAAAAAATCACGTCTTAGGTCATTTAAGGGAGGAAAAATAATGAAAAAGACACTATCATACGTAGCAGGCTCTCTCGCTGCGATACTTGCACTAAGTGCTTGCAGCGTACCAAAAACTAATAAGGTTGAAACTACGACTGTTAATACAGCAAGTTCGGAAAGCAAGAAAGAAACTTCTGATACCAAAAAGAAAGATGCTGTTACCATTACATTTGCACAGTATTCAGGATCTGGTGACAATGAACAGTATCTGAAGAAAATGGTTGACAATTACATGAAAGAAAACCCACATGTAAAAGTCGATATGCAAACTTATGGTTATGATGATTATTTTACACAAATGACAGCTAAGGTATCTGGTGGTCAGGCTCCAGATGTTTTTGAGCTAAATTATGAAAACTTTGTATCTTATGCTAAAAAAGGCGCATTGTTGCCTCTACAAGAACTTTTGAAAAAATCTAATATCGACACATCAATTTATAACAAAATGGCTTTAAATGCTTTTAGCGCTGATAATCAACAGTATGGTGTACCTAACAGCTTCTCAAACGTTGTTTTGATCTATAACAAGAAATTGTTTGATCAAGCTAAAGTAGCTTATCCAACTGATGATTGGAAATGGGAAGATGCTATGGAAGCGGCTAAGAAGATTCGCGCCCTTGGTAAAGATATTTATGGCTACTATCATCCTATTTCCTTTAATGAATTTTATAAAACAGTAAAACAAAATAATGGCAGCCTATTCAATGAAGATTTTAGTAAATTCACGATGGATACAAAGGAAAATGTTGAAACCCTAAAATACATGGTTGATATGCAACGAGCAAGCAATGTTATGCCAACTCAAGAACAATTGGCTGGTATGGGCGATTGGGACTTGTTTGAATCTGGGCGTTTAGGTATGCTTGTTACCGGTATTTGGGCTTTCCCAGAGTTTACCAAGAATTGTGATTTTGATTGGGATATAGTTGTAGAACCTGGTCATGTTAAAAAGGCTACACATTTCTTCTCTAACGGTTATGTGATTTCTAAGGATTCTAAGGTTGCTGAGGAAGCGGTTAAATTTATAACATATATTTCTTCTAATCGAGCTGCAACTCAAATCAGAATTGATGCAGGTTGGGAATTGCCGCCAGTGCAAGATGAAGAAATTCTTAAACAATACAAAGCTAAAACACCGCCAACTAACAGAGAAGCAGTATTTAAGAGCTTGGATAGCCTTGTAACGCCACCAGTAATTACACAATATGCTGAGTTACAAGATATAGTCGGTAAACATTTGAATGCAGCTGCTAGCGGCGCTGTAACACCTGAACAAGCATTAAAAGATATGCAAGCAGAGTGCGAGAAACAAATTGATTTAAGTAAGTAAGCTTGTTGTTCGGGATAGGCGAAGGCCTATCCCGATGTTTGGGGGATAAGATGAAGAATTATCGATTAGCAAGCTGGAAAACTGCATTGCTATTTTTATTACCAAGCTTAATAGGGTTCCTTATATTCAGTATTATCCCAATGATAATGCAGATTTTTGTCAGCTTGACCAATTGGGATGGATTGAGCGAATTGGTTTTGTTTAGTAATTTTAGCGGCTTTATGCAAGAATTTTATGTTGGGTTGCAAAATTACAAATTTATTCTGACATCAAAAGAGTTTTTACAAGTTATAGGAAATACATTAGAATTTGTGGTGCTGTATATTCCGTTGATGTTAGTTTGTTCGATGATAGTGGCTTTGATTTTAAATAGTCATGTTAAGGGACTAGGCCTATTTCGAGTACTTTACTACATACCTGTAATTACATCATGGGTAGCAGGAGCTTTAATTTGGAAATGGGTTTTAAGTCCTGATTATGGTGCCATTAATAATATCCTGGCTATATTTGGAATAGAGGGTCCAGCATGGTTGCAAAGCTCCAAATGGGCGATGCCAGCTATTGTTTTAGCTTCCGTTTGGAAAGATATGGGCTATTTTGGTTTGATGCTAATGTCGGGTCTACAAGGGATTAATCAGGAATATTATGAAGCTGCTTCTGTAGATGGCGCTGGTAAGATTAAGCAATTTACTAAAGTTACGTTGCCGCTATTAACGCCGACAATATTTTTTGTGATAATAATTAGCTTAATCAATTCTTTCCAACTTTTTACGCAAATTGTGATTATGACACCAGAGGGTGGGCCTCTAAATTCTACGATTGTTATGGTGGAACGCATATATAAATACGGCTTCCGCTATTATCAAATGGGAACAGCTGCGGCATATAGTTGGATTTTGTTCGCAATATTGTTGATTTTGACTATGGTGCAAATGAAACTTCAGAAAAAATGGGTGAATTATGATGATTAAAATAGGGCTAAAACAGAAAAAAAGGTTGAGTAAAGTTATTTTTTATATCCTAGGTCTTTTAGTTGCAGTAATCGTCTGTATACCATTTTATTGGATGATTATAACTAGCTTAAAAGGTAAAGGGGCTATTATGAGTATTCCTGTACAGTGGATACCTAAAAATCCGACATTGACAGCTTATAAAAAGTTGCTTGCCATGCCAGAGTTTATGAGCTCTATTATGAATAGCTTTTATATATCCGTAGCATGCACGGCTTTAAGATTGTTATGTGCAGCTATGGCAGCTTTTGCTCTTACGAAAATTCCATTCAGAGGTAGGAACACTGTGTTTGGGATTTACGTTACGGCATTAATGATTCCAGCGCAAATAACTTTTATACCATTGTTCATTATTATGACGAAATTGAATTTAACAAATAGTTTGAATAGCTTTTTGTTTTTGCAGTTATTTAATGCTTTTGCGATATTTATGTTGCGGCAGCGAATGATGACTATTAATGATGCGTATATTGAAGCGGCTGTAATTGATGGTGCAAGTATGTGGAAAATCTTTTTCAAAATTGTTTTACCTATGAGCGGAAGCACCTTAGCTACATTGGCTATTTTGTCATTTATGGATATGTGGAATGATTATTTGTTGCCGTTAGTATTATTGAGTGACCGAAGCAAATTCACTTTGCCACTATTACTTAGTACGTTATCTGGACAATACAAGAATCAATATAATTTAACGATGGCAGGTGCATTGATTTCAATCATACCTATATTAGTTGTGTATATTTTAGCTCAGAAATATTTCAAAGAGGGTTTGAACCTTGGCGGTGTAAAGGGGTAATTTATGATTCGATGGAAAGCAAGCGTGCCTGAAACAGTTTTTACATTGCCAAATTCAAAGCAAAAAATACAACTTTGTTGGAATGATAGCTCAGAAGAATTGATAATCAATGTAAATTACGCTTACATTTACGGCTTGGGCGAGCGCTATGATGGAGTGAATCAAAATGGGCGTGTTTTGACTATTTTGGTTGAAGAAAAATTTTGCAATCAGGGCAATCAGAGCTATTGCCCTGCTCCTTTCTTTTTTACAGATACTGGATTTTCTGTTTGTGCCTTTACAGGTAGCAAATTACAATTCGATTTTACGGAAGATAACATTATAAAGATTAAGGTTCCACGTGATTGTGAGTTTGCGTTTAATTTTGGCTTACCAGCCAAGTTGATTGCGGACTATATGGCTTTATCTGGTCAAGCGGTTCTACCACCAGCATGGGTATTTGGACCGTGGATTTCTGCTAATCATTGGAATACACAAGCAGTAACGGAAAAACAAGTCGAACTTTTACATAAATATAAATTTCCCGCCAGTGTTTTAGTTCTAGAAGCTTGGAGCGATGAGGCAACATTCTACATCTTTAATGGAGCTAAGTACCAGGTTAAAACCGACGGAGCTGCTTTTGTAAGCTCTGATTTCGATTATTCAACTAGTGCTTATTGGCCTGCTCCTAAAGCAATGATCGACAAATTGCATGCTGCTGGTTTGCATTTACTCTTGTGGCAGGTGCCTGTTTATAAATTGCAAGGCGATGATGAAGTAAGAAATCTGCAAAATGATTTAGACCGCTTAGATGCTGTTAAACGAAGACTTTGTGTACAAAATGCAGATGGTTCACCATACGAAATACCAGAAGGCCACTGGTTTTCAGGGTCGTTAATTCCAGATTTTACCAATCCTGAAACATGTAAAGCTTGGTTTGGTAAACGACAATATTTACTTGATATGGGTGTTGATGGATTTAAGGCGGACGGAGGAGAATTTATTTGCGGTGATGATGTGTGCTTTTATGATGGCAGTACAGGAGATAAAAGTCGTAATTACTATCCACAGCAATATACACAGGCATATACAAAATTTTTAGGCGATAAACGAGTGTTGTTTAGCCGTGCTGGATTTATGGGTCAACATACTACACCATGTCATTGGGCTGGAGATCAACAGTCGACCAATGCAGAGCTACAACATGTACTTGCGGCTGGTTTAAGTGCTGGTATGAGTGGAATTATATATTGGGGATTTGACATAGCTGGTTTTGCTGGGCCATTGCCAACACTTGATTTGTATCGGAGAGCTACGATGTTCGCTTCTTTCACGCCAATTATGCAGTGGCATTCGGAACCTGATGGCGGCCAGTTTAAGGAAATTATGCCAGGTGCTAAAGGAAATAATGAACGTAGCCCATGGAATATGGCTGCCGTGTATAATGCGCCTGGATTTGTCACTGAAATGCGTTTTTGGCATTGGCTACGCATGAATTTACAGCCTTATATACTGGATACAGCTGCAAAGTGTGCTAAAGCTAATCAACCAATGATGCGTATGCTCGTATATGATTGGCCGCATGATGAGCGAGTTTATGATATTGAAGATGAATATTTATTTGGTGAGGCGTTGCTTGTTGCTCCATTACTTGAGGAGAATCAGGTAATTAGACATGTCTATTTACCTGCTGGTGAGTGGTATGCCTTGTTTACAGGTGAACATTACAGTGGAGAACAAACAATTTTGACTACACCTCAGATGAAATTTCCTGTTTTTGTTAGAGGTGGCTATGGCGTACTACTAAATGCAAGTAGCTTTAGTGAATTAGGTCAACCCATTGTAGACTCTCACAAAATGTTGTTGCTATTAGCAGGAAATTCAGGGAAACAAACATTTTCAGTTGATAGGACAGTACTAAATTGTAATTGGGAAGCTAATAGTGTTCAGTTGGAAAATTCTACTGATATGCCGGTTGAGATATATCGACTGAATGAGCAGGGAGGAAGATAATGAAAGCAATTATCTTTGATTTAGACGGCGTTTTGTGCCAGACAGATGAATTTCATTATTTAGCTTGGAAAGCTATAGCAGATGAACTAAAAATCCCGTTCAATCATAAAATCAATGAAAAATTGCGTGGCGTTTCGAGAATGGCTAGCTTAGAGATAATTTTGCAAAAGGCGAACAGAACATTCACTGATTCTGAAAAAGTTGCTTTAGCTGAGTGCAAGAACACGATATATCGCAAATACTTAGATAAGATGACGGAAAAAGATTTAGCAAGCGGCGCTAAAGCTGTACTTACTGAATTAAGTGAAAAGGGCTTGCAATTGGCAATTGGTTCATCAAGTAAAAACACGCAGCTCATTGTGGACAAATTGCAGATTGCCGACTTTTTCACAGCCATCATTGATGGTAATCAGATCAAACACTCTAAGCCAGATCCAGAAGTATTTCTGTTGGCAGCGCAAAAATTAGAGATGCAGCCAGCAGATTGCTTAGTGGTAGAAGATGCGGAAGCTGGCGTAGAGGCTGCAATTCGAGGTGGCTTTCAAGTGGCAGGAATTGGCTCAGCTAGGGAGTTAGACAGAGTTAATTATCAGCTTTATTTTTTGAGTGATTTACTGAAAATAGTTAATCGGAAATAAGATATGGGGTTATGAGGGATTTCCTATGAAAAAGATAAAATAAAAATGTTGTAAAAAATTAGGGCTTATCGTTTAGCCCTTTTTTAATATCTTTTAATTTTTTAATCGTCTTCTATGACAAATCCAGTAATCCGTGCTTGAATTGCAAGTTGCGTTCTACTTGAAAATCCTGTCTTTTCTATGAGATGTTTTATGTGGGTCTTCACCGTGTTTAGTGAGATGCCTAAGCTGTCGGCGATTTCGTCGTTTCCAACACCTGTGGTAAGTAGCCTTAAGACTTGAATCTCCCTCGGAGTTAGGTCGGTGGATTTAGTCATCCCCAATTTAACCTCTGGAGTTTTAATTGGATAGATGGACTCCCCATTTAATGTCCTTTCGATTATTTCTAAAATTGTCTCTTCTGATACTTCTTTGTACCAAAAACTTTCTATGCCAATCTCTTTTGCTCTATCCATCCAGGATACTTCTGGCATGCTCGTAACGGCGATTATTTTTAGTTCTGGTTTTAATTTCTTTATTTTAGCCGCTGCATCGAGTCCATTGGATCCGTCCTGCATCAGTATGTCCATAATCACCAGGTCGAGTTTAGTATTTAGCACATAGGTATCTGCAAACATGGCGGTGTCGACGCAGTAGACAACTTCGTAGTCCGCGCATTGGCTGATGTATAGCTTAAACATTTCTCTGGAGACGAACTGATCGTCTACAATCATTATTTTATAGGTCATAGTTTCCTCCTTTTGGCCAGGATAGGTCCAAGGTGAATTGTGGATTAAGTTCTATATTCATCTTACCGCCAAAACTTTTTATCCTTTGATGGATATTTTTGAGACCGCCCTTTTCTTTTATCGGCTCTTTGGATAATATTCCGTCGTTTCTTATCTTGCAATGGATATTTAAATCTCCTTCATCTAATTTAATCCATATATTTTTAGCTTGACCGTGGCGAATGGCATTGTTAAGCGCCTCGTGAACTATATCGATTAAGAGATTTAGGTCACCTTCATCCTTTGGAGTTTCACCATCTAAATGGACCGCAACTCCGATATCTTTTGCGGTGAATATGAGTTTTTCAAATTTTGCTTCATTCTTCGAAGAATCATCCTTTTCACTTAAGAAATCTTCTTTTTCGTTTAGCATTACAAGGCTCGCCATCCATAAATTTATGAGCTTATCCCGATCTTCCTTAGTCTTTTTGTCCATATCCAAGTATCTTTTAAAATAGATTAGTGATTGACCAATTTTGTCGTGAATCTTGACCTTAGCCTGTAAGATTTCCTTTTGTCGAGTGTATTCTCCCACATTCTTATGATATTCTTTGAGACTTTGGTTAATCTTTTCAATCTGCCTATTCTTTTCTTCAATCTCTTGGTACAGACCCCACTCAAGGGTGATTTTGTAAGCCAAGGTTTCTCTCACATTTTCGTGGAGGATTATCTTTATATGCCAAATATCTCCCAGAGCTTCTACTATGAGGGGATCCTTTTGCAAGATGCGAGCTTCCTTTTTTATTTTATTATTTCTTATATCTTCTGCACAGACCACATCGTTAACTAACATGTTTCCGAATACTGCGTAGCTAATATCCTGCATTACTCTATTTACCAAAAGAGGTGTTCCATCTAATTTTGAAAAACATATACCGTCAGGGAGGTTATCCATACTTTCCTTTATGGAGTTCTTGCCTATGACTCTGTTCTTGTTCTTTATAAAACTTATGGCAAAGATAATTTCGAATATGCAGAGGCACAAATCGTAGACTATAAATAAGTAAACGGGAAGGTCCACCATAGGTTTTGCGATGTAGAGTCTGCCAGTTCCAATCTCTGCCAAAATTTGCATAGAGAAAAAACTCAATGAAAAGATGAATATACTATGCACAAAGTACTTGGCGTGTAATTTGCTATTTGCTGTATCGACAACAATCTTTACACTTGCAACTAAGATGGCGGTGTTAAAGATAAATAGAAGGACAAGGTTGTAGCTGCTTAGATTTATAAGCGTCATAGCTACCTCCTTCCAAGAGATATACATAGATTAATTTCATCATCTACTATATCTTCGTCAATTAAAATATCGTCTTTTGAGTAAGTATCTTTGTACTTATCTAAAAAAGATTTAGGCTTTGCTCCTTTAATTTTTATACTTAACACTGGAGCATTCTCATCCATATAAAGCTTTATATAAAGAGAGTCAATACCAGGCATATAAAATTCTAAAGCATATTGAAAAATTTCATAGAGATTAAGACAGTACTTGGCATCAAACTTTCCACTCATTTCCCAATCTATATGGGTACTTACATCGCTTAACTTTAAATAGTCGAGGGATTCGGAGAACGCAAGCCTAAGCTCAGATAGATCCAAAGTATTTTTATTTTTAAATTAAACAAAGTATAAATTTCTAATTATCTTTTTATATTTTCTTAAATGCTCGTAAAGCCTTATTCTATGTGCTTTCGAGTATTTTTACTGTAGGAAGATACTTCACGTTTCTTTGCATATTTCCTCATGTCTTAGCTGTCAGAAGTGGTAAATAAGTAGTAAATTCATTTGTACTACTAAGCAACAAGACGCTCCTGTTGCTTCTCTTTATTCAAGCGTTTCATTTCTGCCATTGCAGAATCGAATGTTGCATGTGCGTAATAGTTCAGCGTCATGGCTATATTAGCATGTCCCATAATGTACTGTAATGCCTTTGGATTCATTCCTGCATTTGCATAGTTGGTACAGAATGTATGTCGCAAACTATGTGGAGTGATGTGTGGCAATTTATCCTCGTTATACTTATTGTATTTCTTAACAAGACCTTTCATCATGCCGTTGTAATCACTTGCCACTTTTGGATAGTTCTTTCTATTAAGAAAGAGGAAATCACTATATCCATCAATCTCAACACGCTTATCATTCTTTCGATTCGCTAACACTCGCTTAAATGCTTGATAGGCTTCTTCAACCATAGGAACTTGACGTTCGCCACTTTTGGTCTTTGGTGTTTCAATGTAGTACCCAATTTCAGTATCTCTCAATAGCTGATGGTCTATATTGACAAGACGATTCTCAAAATCTAAATCTGGAAGTGTCAAACCACCAAACTCTGAAATACGAAGACCTGTTTTTAAGAGTATCAGAATTTCATCATAATTTTTGCTGTAGGTTTTATCAGCTTTTGCAAAGGCTAACAGTTTTTCTTCCTGTTCTTCTGTTAGTACGGTCTTAGGGACAGTATCATCATCAAGAACTGCTTTCAGTTGAAAGTCAAATGGATTCTTCCGAACACAATCATCTTGTATAGCAATATAGAATGAAGCCTTTAAAGAACGTTTGTAGTTATTGATGGTTTGATAAGCATAACCATTTTCACTCATTCTAATAGCCCATTCTTTAGCGTCTGATGGCTTAATACTGTCAATACTTCTTACACCTAACTTGTCTTTCTTCAAAATATCCATAAGATATTTGCGTCCAGTTTCAGTGTTTTTTCTAACCTTTGGTCTTTGAGCGTTCTGTTTTGCGTAAAGCTGGCAGAGTGTCATTTTCTTTCCTACAACATCAATACCATCATGAATGTCTTTCTGTAACTCTGCGATTTTCTCTCTAAGTGAGATACAATCACGCTTTCCTGCTGGTACTCGGTCTGTAGCCACAAGTTTCCACGAGTAAACAAATTGCGGTTCTCCAAATGAATCTATATATTTGTATAAGTATCTTCCGTCTTTTCGTTGGCTCTCTCCAGTCTTTAAGATTCGACCTTTATTGTCACGTCTTTTTTCTGACATGGCATTTGCTCCTTTCCTTTATGGAAAGAGCCTTGATACGACTTAATACTATTTTATCATATACAAGACCCTTTGGCGACGCTAGATTGCGTCCAATGTATCTATAATTTTTTCAAATTGTTTTCGTTTAATCTGAATACGATTGCCATTCATAATCAGCCAATTTGCATTTTTATTTTCCTCTGCCAAGCGTCGTAGCTTGTTTTCGCCAATACGAAAATATTTTGACGCTTCTTCAATGGTTAGGGTATAACGTTCCCAAATAGGAATGTCAGTCTGCTTCATAAAATCCTCCTTTCCAAATCACTTATTTGGATTTCATAAAAGTTGTTTTACCAGCAATCGAACAGCTTTAGCAAAGCTCACGGGAGTTCCACCCCTGCATGGTTCTCATGTAGCCATACTCATTGCCTGCGACGGTTTTATCACGCTCGGACTATTGACTGTATGGGAGTATCATTATCACGATAAGAATGTCGTTGCAGGCAATCCTGCTAAAGATTGCTTCTCGGATCACTAACATGAATCGCTCGCTATCTTTATAAGATAGGTCATGGCGGTTAGTTCCGTTGGCTCTTTTCTTATCGAAACGTATTCGATTACTTTTATTCAGTTTTCAAAGAACAATGGCTCGTTAGCCTATCAAAACACATTGAAAGCTCAATATGCTTTGGTGGAATAACAAACCTCCCTGTTCGGGAAGCGTGGAATGGTTTAGCACGCTTCCACGAAAGGAGAGAGGATATTACTTAATTTCAAATGACAAAATCTTTGTAATCAGTCTGGTTTCCATTCTTCCACGTAAGACTTCATCAACGACCATACTTTGATTGCCATATTCATCTTTCATAAGTCGTAGGGAACGCTTCGTTATGTACCCTCTGTAATGATGTAGAATCTGGTTAATCGCTTCGGTATCGCCATCTGTTGCCTTTACAATGAGAGGAAAGGGAATCATAGGATATTGTGTTTTCATTCTTCAAATTCCTCCATAAACTTTTTAATTAAGGCTAGTCCACTGGTTCTATGCCGATAGACAGTAGAACGGTTCAATTTCAACAGGTCTGCAATTTCTGAATCGCTCATGTCCATAAAGTAAAACAGCAGTAGAATTTCACGTTTCTTGTCTGGCAACTCACGTAATGCTTCACTCAACAAATCATTTTCAACGCCTACTGATAACCCATTGAGTGTAAAAATCTGAAAGTCAGTTGAATAGTTATCTGTTGTCGCAAACTGGCTAACAAGATAATCGCCAACATCCGAAAAGGACACCTCACGCTTTGCAATCCTTGAAAGATAAAGCATATAATTCTTTCGCTCGTCTTCCATAGCACGTTTACAGATATAGTCAAACTGATTTTCTATTGTGGTCTGAAAAGAAGATGGTTTCATGTTTCTCACCCCCTTTCTGTCTAGGAAAGGAAGTGAGCCTTGCTCGTTTATCTCCTTTCACTCTTAGTCCCAATGTGAAAGGGGGATTTGTTGCATTACTGATAAATAAACTTTGTAAAAAAGTTCTGAATAGCCAAAAAAGCATATAAACAGATTTATTTCTCTGTTTACATGCTTCTGTTATTCTATCTATATGATTTATAAAACCACATTGGTGGACGTACTTATCTATTGCAGATAGACGACTTTTTTTGACAAGAACCCAATGTAAGGAAATTTATTGTATATGATGTACTTCATGGCGACGTTGACCTCCAACAAACCGCCATTTGGAAGTAATATACAATATTTTAACAGCGTAAATAGCACTACCATATAACGGTTTTTTTTATTGGCGTTTAGTAGTGCTTTTTATTAAATATAAACCTATAAACCATATAACACGTTTTTCTATACCTGTTTTTAATTCAGTAGGAACAATAAAATGTATAGAGGTGGTCTACTATGCGTAAAAAAGAAGATAAATATGATTTTAGAGCCTTTGGTTTAGCCATTAAAGAAGCTCGATTGAAACGAGGTTTAACTCGTGAACAAGTGGGAGCATTGATTGAAATTGACCCACGGTACTTAACTAATATTGAAAATAAAGGGCAACACCCCAGCATACAAGTTCTTTATGACCTTGTATCGTTACTTCATGTTTCCGTTGATGAATTTTTCTTACCTGCTAATAACTTGGTAAAAAGCACCCGACGATTACAGATAGAGAAATACATGGATAGCTTTACAGACAAAGAACTATCCTTAATGGAATCTTTAGCCAGCGGTATCAACGAAGCAAGAAACATCGAAGACTAATTAAAAGAATCCATACATAACGGAAAGAGCCGATAAAATGAGATTGTATTAATCTCATTTTATCGGCTCTGCGTCTTTGCGTCTGGCTCTGTAATCACAGTTACTTTGAACTGCTTTATTTCAATTAAATTTTCTTGTCTGCATTTCGGACAATAGAGGGGGAATTTTTTTAATTCAGTATCTTCCCTTATCTTTAATCGTGTTTTATTTCCACATACAGGACACAATATCCACTTGTAGTTTATAATAACTATCTCCTCCTTTACACTTTAATTCAAATCTTTATTAAAAAATATTTCATCTTATTTAACAAGAAACCATATTTATATAACAACATAAAATACACTAAGTTATTTTATTGAACATATATCGTACTTTATCTATCCGACTATTTGGACGACGGGGCTGGCAAACAGGTTCACCGGTAGTAACATGGTACCCTTTTAACTCTGTTAAACAAACACTACGTCCATTTGTAAAGAAAGTTAAATCACTACGATATTCTTGAATACACCGAGCAGGGATTTCTCCACTAAGAATGACCTCATTATTTTTCAATTGAGTGTCTACGATGTTCGCACAATATTTAGGAGCATCGTTGTATGCTCGTGAAAGATATTCCTGTGGCGCATAAATTTTAAAACTAAGATATGGCTCTAACAATTCTGTTCCAGCTTTTTTTAAGACTTGTTCCAATACAATAGGAGCAAGCATCCGAAAATCTGCTGGGGTACTAACAGGGCTATAGTATAAGCCATACTTAAAACAGATTTTACAATCCGTCACATTCCAACCATATAATCCTTGTTCGCAACCATAGCGTATCCCTTCCATAACTGCATTTTGAAATGATTGATTTAAGTATCCAAGAGAAACCGAGCTCTCATACTGCATTCCACTTCCCAACGGAAGCGGTGATACAGATAAACCAATGGAAGCCCAGAAAGGATTTGGCGGCACTTCGATGTGAATGGTATATTCTGCATTTTTTAACGGTCTCTCCATATAAATGACTGTAGGCTCTTTTAGTTCTATCTCCACATGATACTTTTCTTGCAACAGTGCACTAATCACTTCCATTTGTACTTTCCCTAAGAAAGAAAGTATAATTTCATGTGTCGTAGAATCCACGTAATATCGTAGAAGCGGATCACTATCTGAGATTTCCAAAAGGGCATCAAGCAACATTTCTCTCTGTTCAGGTTTACTCGGTTCAACAGTTGTTTGTAGTAGAGGGTGCGGATTTTCAATCTTTTTTCTCTGTGGCAATAGTTTTGTATCTCCAAGAACACTATTTAACTTCAAAAACTCATTTTGCAAAATAACAATTTCTCCAGAATAAGCTCTATCAATCTTACATAATTCACCATTTATTGAAGTATACATTTCTGTAACTTTTATTTTTTCTTTTTCTGATACTCTAACCGAATCTCGTAAATGTAGTACTCCACTATAAAGGCGTATATATGCAAGACGTTGTCTTTTTTTTGTATATTCAATTTTGAAAACATTTCCGCAAAGTTCAGACGGACCTCGATGTGTTGATGAATAAAATTTATTCGTAATCACTTCTATAAGGTTATCAATCCCTATATTGTTTTTTGCACTTCCGTGATAAACAGGGAACAGGGAACAATTATGAAATCTTATGCTTTCCTCTTGTTCGAGTTCCAATGCTTCTAATGATTTACCGGACATATATTTCTCTAAAAGGTCATCGTTTCCCTCTATTACCGTATCCCATTGTTCAGATTCGGTAAAGTTCGTCACACACATATTAGGATACAGTTCTACCTTCTGTTTGATTACAATTTCGGCAGAAAGTTTCTCTTTAATATCCTGATAAACCGTTGATAAATCAATTCCATTTTGGTCAATCTTATTGATAAAAAAGATTGTGGGAATCCCCATTTTCCTAAGTGCATGAAATAATATACGAGTTTGTGCTTGTACGCCATCTTTTGCAGAAATCAGTAGAATTGCCCCATCTAAAACTGATAATGAACGATATACTTCTGCTAAGAAATCCATATGTCCTGGCGTGTCTATGATGTTCACCTTCGTATTTTCCCACTGAAAAGAGGTTATTCCTGTCTGAATTGTAATTCCTCTCTGACGTTCTAAAAGCGTATTATCCGTCCTCGTTGTACCTTTGTCCACGCTTCCTAATTCTGTAATCGCTCCACTGTTATATAATAAGCTTTCTGTTAAGGTAGTTTTTCCTGCATCAACATGAGCTAAAACTCCAATATTAATAATTTTCATGTGATTTTCCTCCATTCAAAAACCCAAAAGGGCATAAAAATCCCAGTGATAAATACTTTTATCACTGGGATTTTTATGCATAACCATAGGTATACAAAGCATACAGATATTCTCTGGATACTTTAGAATCACATGATAAAGGTATTCTTAAACTGGGTACAAAAAACTAAGCCCTCCTAAAAAAGGACATCTAATTATTTGTTCCCGCTATCAAATTGACAGTTTATTTAAGAATACCTTGCCGCATATTTATTAACTCCTTTTAAATAGTCACTTAAATAATAGCACGTAAGAGCATATTTGTAAAGGAATCTCCAATTTTTTATCAAAAAGAGTACATGATTACAAAGTATCTGTAATCATGTACCAATATTTGTTATTTTACAATCTTCCAATTACTCCCGTTCTTTTCAAGTACCAAATCAAATTGAGATACCTGCGTTGCTTTGGTCTGCTGGTCGATATACTCCACTGTCAGCGATACCGTGACTTGATTATCCTTACGATTGTGAATAGGATTTACCAGTTCTTGAAAGATGTACTCTTTTCCGATTGGTTTTAATATCCCGTCATTCACATAGTAGGAAAGTTCACTGGCTGTCGCTGTAGGATAGAGCTTGAAGAACGTCGTTAAGAACTCATTGATTTCATTGGTTGTAATGGAATCAACCGTCCCCTCACTTTCAATGGCTTTTGGTTTATAACTTGATTTCTTAGGTATGTTGGTAATGGTCGGATTCTTAACCAGTACCATATTTCCAGAACCATCTACATAGACACTCACTATATAAGCAGAGTGGACGGTCTTTGTATTTTCTCCCTCTGTAATGAGCTGGTCTACACTGTAGGTTACATTAAACTCATTGTCGCCAGTTGGCTCTACCGTCCATATCTGAAATCCTCTTACAGAAGACGATACAGGAATATCTTTGCGTACTGTATCAACATTGAGAGCTTGAAGTTCATCTGTCAGATAGCCTTTTAGACTTTCCATTCGATTATCAATGGACTTATCGGATTGCTCCCATGAATAGTAGACTTTCGCAAAGTTCTCTACAAAATTTTCTACATGATGAGTATCAACGTATTCCTTTTCTATGATAGTTGTTTCGTGAATAGTATGAGTATCTATAGCTGTAAAGTGCTTGAATATCGCAAAGCTGAAACTAAGCCCTAAAAGTACCCACAAGGCAATCACAACCTTTTTATGAGGATTGACCTTATAGACACGAGGTTTCTTTTCCTTTGGTATCTGTTTTTCTTTATTCTGATTTTTTCTAAATTTCATCATTAAATCTTCCTTTCTCATTGTTTGATTCGTCCTGCTCCCACTAAATGCTGTTGCCAGTAGGGGCTTGTTAAGTCGGCATAACCGATTGGGTCGCCTGCATGAAACATACGGTTATTGCCAAGGTATATCCCAACATGAGTAATATAAGAGCCAGCGTTATAGGTAGAATGAAAGAAAACCAAATCGCCAGCTTGTGCTTCCGATAGTGGGATATGCTGGGTCACATCATATTGCTGTTGTGCGGTTCGTGGTAAGTTAATTCCAGCTTTTCCATACGTCCATTGTGTCAGTCCGCTACAATCAAAAGAAGTAGTCGGGGAAGCTCCACCGTAAACGTATCGCCAGCCCTCATATTTCAGTGCTTCGTCCATGATGGCTTGTACCGTATCATCATCAAACTCTGTTGTGACAAGATACTGCGTTACCAGTTGCACATAAAACATATTGCCATAGTTGTATCGCCAGCCCCCATTGATAGGTATGGCTATGGGATTGGGGTAAGACACTTTTTCGCCACCTGAATACTCTTTTGAGAAACTTTGAGCCAGTTCAAAGGTATATTTATTTCCACGATTAGCCACATACCCTAAGAAACCACCACCATAATTGTAGGACTGGATAACCGATTCTAAATCTACACTGAGCCTTTCGCTACTGGCTAATAATTCACTGAAATACTTCACACCTTGCTTAATGGATTCTTCTGTACTCAATGAATTAGGTGGAAGACCGAGGGATTCCGAGGACTGCATAACATCTTCCGCAGTACCGCCCGATTCCACCTGTATAATCGCAAGAAGTATGTTGACATATTCTTCAACGCCATATTCTTTGGCATATTTTTCTACCATAGGCTTATGAGCCAGCACTTCTGCGGAAACATTCACACCTCCATAATGAATATTGGAAATTCCGCTGTCCTGTTCATCTGAAAATAAAATGGCAACAAACAGAAGCAGTGAGAAGACCATCAAGAATAATCCAGAACCACCAATCACTAAAGTTTTCAACTTCATGGTTTCTTACCGACTTTCTTAATGGTGGCGGTTTTGATTGGTGGTCTACTTCTTGTATTTTGTAGTGGTACTCTTTGAACAGTAGACGGACGTTCTTTTGTGATTGGACGTTGTGAAGTTCTATCTGCTGTAGTGGTTGAAGTTGCTGGCTTTTGAACGGTTTTTTCTTGAACGGTATTGCCTTGGCGTTCCACTTTTGGACTTGAAAAATCGGACTTAACTGCTGGACGCTCTTGTTTGGCTTGTTGAGATTCCTTATATGAAGTCTGAATATTAGACTGTTTTGAGGTCTGTTCATCATGATATTGTTCTTGTCTTGTAGTCGGTCTTTCATGAACAGAAGAAGCAGGCTGTTTTTTCTGTTTGACCTGTTCCATTTCAGAGCGACGCTTCGCAATGGTTTTTCGCCTTTGTTCCTGCTGTTCCTTGCGTCCACTGGCTCTGTCCGCTTTGGTTTGAGAAATACTACTGGTTAAATCACGGACATTCTCTTTTACTTTGGATTTTCCTTGATATACTGCATATCTTGCATTGGTCGGCAAATCTTTAACCTGTTCTTTCAAACCACTAGCAGTGTCTACCATTCTGTCTTTGGTATCAGCTACTGTACCGATGGTTTGACCGATACGTTTTCCAAGTGTTGATTTTTCCTTTCCGTCTGGTCGGGAGTGATCTGCTTGTGTCCTTGCAGAACTCCCCGAACCCGACTGTCCTTTTTTACCTGTAACAATGGCAGACCCAGCCCCTAGAGTAGTCATGGAACGTCCAAGTTTCCGCTGTAGACGGTGCATGTGAGCGTGCATAAGCATACGAGGTTTTCTCATCACACGACTTCCCACACTTTGAGAATCGTTACTCTGTAGAGAAAACATACTCATTAAATCGCCCAGCTTGAAGTAGATTCCTGCAAAGGTCACAATCTGTAGAAAAGCAATCAAAAAGAACGGATAACCAGCCGATAAGGTATAGAGCATGGTTGAAATACTAAATGCTGTCGTAATAATCAATGTGATTCCAGCTCGTGTCAAAATGGTATTAAAGAGCTTTGTTATGGCTCGTTTTGACATACCATCAAATGATGGAATCATGCTTAAAATAAAGCTCACAGGCAGAAACATAGCATAGATGATAAAAAGTACCTGCGAGAAAATCATGATTCCTGTTAATAGGAATACAAATATGGAAATCCCAATATTGAAGACAAATAGGAAGAAGACTGTACCTAAACGGTTAATGGTCTTTGTAATGGTTAGATTGGTATTGCTTCTGTCTTCAATTTCTTCCGCAACAATTTTTTCTCTGTCTTCGCCATTGTTGGAATCTGGGCTGGTGGAGAGCAGGCTTTCCACACGGTCAATACCGATACTTTCAATGTCTGAACTGTTGTATTGAAGCAGTAGCCACGGTTGCTGAACCTGTATGGAAAACAGGCTATCTCTGATTAAGTCCACGCTGTCCTTGCCTTGACTATCGGAATGGGGCATGACAATCTTCGTGCCAAGTGATAAACTGGCATTACTGATGTCTGATGAAAAGTCATTGATTTTTTTAATGTAGTCGGGAGCGTAGGCAATAAAGGAAGCCGATAGGATAAACACCAGCACAAAATTCATAATGGCATGAATTGCCTTTGTGGTTTCTCTCTTTATCAGTCCCGTATAGGCAACATAAACCCCAAGAACCAAAATCAAGAGTAAGAGGAATCCAACATAGAAACCCTCTGTTGAAAATCCGTTTGCACTCACACCAGCTAAGGTCTGCATATTCTTACCAATGGAATCTGCTGTAGCGGAAATGAAGTCTAAGGAATAGGCTTCCTGTACTAAGTAACCTGTCGCATTGGAAACATACAAACTGATTGTCCAAATAAAATTGGTAATGGCATATAGTCCATACATGACCTGTTTTCCAATCCCGTCCGACCAGTTCCACGGAAGCCAGCCCCAGCTATTATCCACATAAAAATCCAGTTGATAGTTTTCAAGTGGGTATCGGCTGTATTCATTTGCCACATTGACCGTATCATCTACCAAGCCCGCAGCTTGAACCACCGTTCCCAGCATGGCTAAAAGAAAAATGGCAATCACAAGTGTGAAAGCCACTGTCATTGCCACTTTACCTAGACGTTTCAGCGTCCAGTTTGATTTTATTCTGTTTACTATTGATGGTTTCACATTTACACCTCTTTTCGCACAGGTGGTCTGGTATCAAAGGCATGGAGCAGTTCTTCAAATACAGGGTGGAACTGTATCACACCGACACGACCATATAAATCACTGATAAGGCATTGCCCGTTTTCCAAATCACGCAATCGCTTCTGATTGTTTTCGTCCTCTGGGTCTACACCAAAAAAGGCTAAGGTCTTTTTAATCTCGTTAAGGTCAGTGGAACGAAATGCAAATTTTAAGCCGAGGTTATTTTTCAGTTTTTCATCTAAGAGGTCGTCTGTATTTTGGGTCACGAAATATACCCCAGCGTTCATAGCACGACCAGCCCGAACCAGCTTCATAGATAGTGTTTTTCCTTGTGCTACCTGTAAAAAGCTCCATGCTTCGTCTAAATCTACAATCTTGAAAATGCTTCGGTCTGTATGGATAAAGTCTAAAGCAAAGGTACTAATGACAATCAGCATAGCAACGGATAAAAGCTCCATAGTGGTATATTCCTCAAAGGAAGTTTCCTTGTCGGGAAGTACCAAGTCCGCAACCTGTATAATGTTCAGTTGTTTTTCTAAGCTGATAGACTGCTCCACATAACCATTACTGAATAATAAATGTGCAAAGTCATAGTCTGTAAAACTTTCGATATGGTCGGCTATACTGGTACTTAGTGGCGTATTCTCAACCCGTAATTCCTCAATCACTTTCATCAACCCTCGTACTTCACTATTGGTTACTGCACGAATGGCTTTTCTAAGGATTGGGAAGCGTTCCCCATCACGAGAGGAAATCCCCGTAAGGAATGTCAGAATATCAATAGCCAGTGATTCAGAATCTTTGGGATTTTTCATAATCACATAAGGGTCAAGTAAGCCTTTGTTTTTCTCATCAGAAGTCAGAGTGACGATATTGATTTCATGGGAAATCTCTGGCAAGGTTTCTTTCCATCTGCCACGTTCTGCTTTTGGGTCTACAATCACTGCTTGTGCCCCATAAAGCACCGCATAATAGACGATAAGGTTATTCGCAAAGGATTTACCACCACCCAGCGAACCAACAAAAGCCGACGCTAACGCATTGGTTACTGAACCCTTAACCCCTTGACTGGCAAGAGCAGGTTTCAGATAGACATTGCGTCCAGTATCTAAGCTGTAGCCAACATAAATCCCCTCATTTTCCCCCAGCATTTGAGTAGCACCAAAACCTAAACCAGCGAGGAAATCAGAGGTCACGTATTGAATATAATCATTCATATAACGCTTGCTGGCAGGTAAAAATTCTTCATGTAAGCCGAGCATATCCCCAAATGGTCGTACCAGTTTTACGCTTAAATCGTCATAAAAATCTTTCACTTCATTACAACGACGTTTGAGTTCGTCAAGATCATTTGCTGATACCCTTACCACATAAGACAGCTTGTACATAGATTCCTTGCTTTGGTCTAAATTGGTTTCCAGCTCATTCACACTTTCCAGAGCTTCCGCCACATTGGAGCTGGTTTCATTATCACTTTGCCAAGCGTGGTTATCCAAGTCTTTCAGTTCTTTCTTTTTATTGCGGACAGTAGATAGGGCTTTACGATTCGCTACAATTTCCACATTCATTGACGTATCAATCGGGAATGTAAATTGCTGTTGCTGGTAGTAGAAGATTTCAGAGGACGGGAAGTCCAGTTCTCCGACAATGCTGTTAATGGTAAAGTAAGCTACATAGACGGTTTCATCTTCCTGCTGGATTTTCAAATATCGCTGTTTTTCTTCCACCAAACAGCGAGTAGGCTTAATCAAGTCATAGTATTTAATCAGCGTTTCATTATCCAGCTTTTTCTTTGATAGATGGTACTCATACTCTTCATAGGCAGTGCCTGTCTGTCCGTAAAGGTGTTCAATCAGATAGCCGAAGTCGTCCTTATCTAACCTGCGGATTTTGAAACGACGAGAGATTTTATTTTCTAAGAGCTTTTCCATCTTCTGAAAACGCAGGATTTCATCATTACTCATACTAACAAAATCGCCCATCAGCTTATGGTTCACATCATAGACAAAATCAGACAAAGCATTTTTTGCTTCAACGGTAAGACTTTTCATAGAAAACTCCTGATCGTTGAGAAGCAACTTAAAGCCGATAAAGAAACGGTAGTTCACTTGATTTTCGCCAATCATGGATATTAAAGCGTCTGTCTGTTGGTCGATTTTGTCATAGGCAACCGCTTTGAGCTTGCCAGTGACTTCATTTTTGGAACGCTCTTGTGCAGAACGTATGCTGGATTCTGTACTGATTTGTAAAGCATGAATTTTGCCATCACGATTTTGTGCGATAAGCTGTCTGAAAGAATCATGCACTTGTATTTTCTGTTCTGGACTTAGAAATGAGTAATTGTAAGGAACAAGCTCATAGTAAGCATAACATTCCCCGTCTTTATTCCAGACGAGATTGTTTTCAATGTATTTAATTGGATATGCCATAAAATTCACTCCTAACTGCTGTAATGGCTTCTTGTGGCTGGTTTCTGCCAAGCGTTACTTTTTTTCCTGCATAGGTCAGCTTTGGTCGCAGTGCATAAGCAATGACAGACTTCAAAAATCCATAAGGCTTTTTACCATCAAAAGTTTTTGTAGACATAAACCATGTGAAAGCCACAGGAATCCCAAAGTATTTGAGAAATGCTCCCTCTATCATGGAAAGAGGGGGCAAGTTGCCAAGTATCATCACTGCAAAGAGTGACACGACAAACCATGTCATTTGCGTAAAGGTTATGGGAAACGGAAGTCTAAAATCATTGATAGAATACAGTACCTTTTCCACAGACCAGATACTGGTATAGCTTCGTATTTTCTTCATGTAATCAATCCTTTCATAAAAAATAGGGGTAGCTGATTGAGCCACCCCGTAAAATAGAAAATCTGCCAGTAGTAATGTACCGACAGATTTAATAGACGATTTCAAAAATCCCATGATTGGTTGAGATAAACGTTCCTGAAAGGTCTAAATCCCGACCATAGGCTTGATAATCAATATAGTTTTGACTAGCTGGTACTTCGCCTAAAGCACCCGTTTCTTCAATGTAGTAGCGTGCCACGTCATACATATCATCACAATCGGAATGAATGATAATATCCTCTTGATGTTCGCTTAGTTCTTCAATGCTTGAAAAATGAGTGAGCAGAGCAGATAGCTCCGATTGTAATTCTTCGGGTAATTCCGATACCATTTCCCATAGTCGATTGAGTTCGCCAATGGAAGTGTATTCGTCAACCGTAAAGGGTAACTCGTAGTCATGAATGGCGTATTCCTCATATTCATCATTCAAGCCGATTTTCTCTTTGACTTCCTCAAAGTCAATGGGAAAGGTAAACCACGCACCGACCAATTCGCCCTCATTGTATTTGCCTAAATTCGCAATATAGACTTGCATATCGTCCATATATTCACGTCCTTTCTTTGTAGAGATTCAAAAATCCCTACCGCACTTCGTTTGGTGTACCATTCCTTTGCGGAACATAAGAAAACCACTTATATTCCACAAAAGAACGGTTTTATTTAAGCACCAATAATGCGATTGAATAGCTCTAGTAAAATGTCTTTTACTCCAGCAGCGTTGAAGACTAAGCCAACCGCAATAATCGCAATAATTAAAAAGCCAATCAGTTTGCTAAACTCACGCTTGAAGCCAAGATACAAGCCAATCACAACGATTGCTAAAAGCACCAGTGATTGAGCGTTTGATAGAAACCAGTTATAAAGGTTTTGTCCAAAATTCATAAAAATGTTCTCCTCTCTATATTCAATGAATTTGTATTTGAGTTATTTTTTTGTTGTTATCACGTCCTGTTCTTTTACTGACTGTTGCTTCAAAATCTGCTTGTGTCGGTCTGTCAGTTTCGCATGGTCGAGAATGTCTTTTACAACCTGCGTCTGGTTGATTTCATCAAGTTTAATCGCAACCTTTAAGGTCGGGGCAACTTGATGAGATAGCCAGTTCAGCGTCCTTTGGAAGGAGTAAGGCTCTGGTTTTGTGGTTAGTTTTAATCGTTCACGATTGTTCCCAATAAACCAAGCCCATTCTTCATTCAGTTTCCAATCAGAACGAGGTTTGGAATCGTCTTTATCTACAAAACGGATATACCGATTGATAATTTTAAAGGCGGTATGCTCTGGATTGTCATAGACGAGTAAATCACGGACTGCATAATAGGCACGCTCATTTTTCAATCGAATCTCAAAACGGTTTTTTACTTCTGCGTCTTCAATGGGAATATCATTTTTCTTGTACTGCTCGTAGTCCTTTTCATAGATACAGAAATAAACTTCACTTTGTAATGAACCGATATAGAGGGTGTTTCCCATACATTCCTTTTCCTCTTTGCGTACCAGTTCGCCACTGCGATAGCTTTTAAAACTGCGGAAGACGGAGATACATTCTTCCTGTTGGCACTTTTCAGTGAGTACAGGGATATTTAAAATCCCTGTCTTATCGTTAATGGCAAGGTCAAGGCGTTTCATCACACCGCCAGCCACCAAAACGTCCATAAAGAACTCATACCAGCTTCTTTGTTGTGCCAGAAGATAGCTTTCAAATTGTCTGCACCCACGACCTTTCAATTCCACCAGAACTCCTTTGTCCAGTTCATGGGAGCAAAGGACGAATATGTCGCCTAAAGCATAATGCTCTGAATAAGAATAGAAACCATAGTCCTCATGAAGAAAATAGGACAGTTTCAGTTGTAAGATGTTTTCGACCACCTGCTGTACGTCTGTTGTCGGAAAGCGAATTCTTACATAATCAAACAGCATTTCAAGGGGAGCGTCGGGATTGAAGCGTTCCAGAGCTTCCCAAAGGGACTGCTGTAAATCCTCTGATGGCTTGACTTTTCCTGTTTCAATATCGCTTAGATACTGCCTTGTAATACCAGTCGCAACAGCTAAACGGTTTTGAGATAGTCCATAAGCCAAGCGTTTTTCTTTTAAATGCTGTAACCAAGTTTGTTCATTCAGTAAAAATCCCTCCAATCAAAAAGGCGTATGTCAACTTTTAAAGCCCATTTGACATACGCTGAAATTTTGTAAATCCCTTGTAACCAAAGGATTTTCTAATGTTTTTTTGACTGTTTCCTGTCGATTTGTACCCCCCTGTTAGATACGGGGGGTTAAGTGCTGGCGTGGCTATTGCCACACCAGCCAGCAAGATCAGTCCACACCTGCGACTTCCGCTTCGCACGTCGCCTGCGTGGACTGTCTGCTGTTGGATAACTTTTTAATTTCCTCCAAGAAATCATATCCTTTTGGTACAAGGGGAGTATAAAACTCTGATATGACACTTGTTCCTACATCAACATAGCCACGACCTTTGATTCGCTTTAAGAAGAAATCCTTTTGTACGTCACTGCCAAACATCATGCCATAGCCCATTTCAGACATACGACCTAAAGCCACTCTGAAATTAAACTGATCACGGATTCCGTCGCCTAAATATTTTGCGTCTGGACGTTGACAAGCCAGTATTAGAAAGAAGCCAGCTTGACGACCTAACATGACAATCTGTTTCAGCTTATTCATAACTGCGGTGTTTTCTTTTGTTCCCAGCATTTCCATGAAAGCGACGTATTCATCAAAGATTAAGAAGTGTGCCGGGAGACCTAAGTAAGCATAATTTTTGCCAGTCTTATAGTTCTTCATCTGCTTCATTTCCTCACTACGTTTCATCATTTCTTCATAGAATGTTTCAATGCAAGAAAGCAAGTCTTCTTTTCTATAGTAGACATTTGCCATCACAGAACCTAAGTCCGCAAGATCAGCATTTTTCGGGTCAAGAATATACAGTTTTGAATCTGTATGAAGCAAGGCTTCAATCAGTGTCAGTATAAAGTAAGTTTTACCGCCACCTGTACCACCAGCAATCAACATATGAGGGAGCTTATCATATTCCCACCATACGTTTTTCATTAAGCGAAGTTTACCATCTTTAGCTTCTACTTCATCAATAGAAATACGACTGGCTATGGTGTCATAGAGCAAAGTATATTCCACATAGGAATCCTTTAACTCTTTATCCGTCAGCTCACAGTACAAGCCACTCTCTAATTTCTTTTCCAAGTGTAAGAGTTGGTCTTGATATTTTCCCAGCGTGATTTCCACCCGTATCTGTATCAAGCCATTTTTAAGTCGATAATACATTTTAGGGAAGTAGGTTATCTTTTCCTTTGTACGACCAGCACTATCTTTAAAGAAACCCTCTGTTTTGACCTGTTCAGATTCATACCACTTGTTTTCAAGTATCATCTTTGCCAGTTTTTGACGGTGGTAAAGTTGTTTAACCGTATCATAGCGAACCCGTTTGAATACAAACGCTACCAGCAAGCAGATAAGAATTGCGACACTGAAACTGATAATTAAATAGGGAATGTCAATCTTATCTGCTTGTGATAGGTTAAAATCCTGCCAGTTGATCTGCTGGATTGTCTTCACATGAAACAGTCCGACAACCAGCAGGAAAACAGGCAGGAGTGACGCTATCGTAAAATGAAAGACTAAATCTTTACCAGATGGGCGAATCCTTTTACCACGCTGTTTCATGCGAAAAAGTCTCCTTTCTACCTAGCGACTATTTGTCTTGTGTCGGTTCTTTCTTTGCTTGTGGTTGAGCTTTGAATGAACTAGAATCCTTTGTCAGCACAATATCGTCTGCCTTGATATACCAGTCAACATCTGCTCCTTGATAGGTGGCAGTAGCAACGGTGTCCGCAATGGGATTGATAAGTTCCACCCGTGCGTTATAATCAAACTCTTTCAAAGGCACGCTGGCAGGAATACTTACTTGAATCATGCGTCCTTGTCCTTTGGATTTTAAGTCATAGGTACGTTCCTTGATTTCATCTGAAACCGACCCGTCTTCATTTTGGATTCTCACTTCACGACGTAGAGCAGAGAATTTCAATTCTCCAAAAGTCGTGTCTTTATCTAATACAATGCCATTTGCTAATCTCATCATTTTTCCTCTCTTTCTTTATTCTTTTATCATGTCGTCAGCATGTAAAAGGTAATTTGTAAAACCACGAGTGCCGATTTTGTAGCCCTCTGCGGTAATACGTGGATTGACTAACTTCACACGTTCCTCAAAGCCGAAATGTTTTTCGCCAGCTTCAGCAGGAAGCACCACCACAATATCATCTGCTCTTTGAACATCAGAATAGAGATTATAGCTTCTTGATAAGACAGTTAGCCGTCCGTTGATTCTTCGCTGAACGACTTTATCCTCGCCAGCAAATTCTAAATTGCCGAATGTTTTTTCCATGTTGGGAATCACAAATTTAAGTTCCATATTTTTACCTATCCTTTCTTTTTTATTGGCTGAATGAATGTTTGATGGTCTTAAAGAGTGGGGAACGACCTTTTGATTCTTGATTTTTTGTTTTCATAAGTTCACTTCCTTTCAAAATCGGGTAAAAAAATAGACACCTCATTTTTTGAAGTGTCTACCTATTAAATATTCAAATTTTATTGGAAGTATCTTTATATCTTCACTTTTCAAGGATAAATCGTCGTATCAAAGCTCATTCATAAGTAGTAAATTAGTAGTAAATTGAGTGGTTTTGACCTTGATAAAGTGTGATAAGTCCAGTTTTTATGCGGATAACTAGATTTTTATGCTATTTTTAGTAATCAAAAATAAGTTGGCGTACCTCTTTATATATACATCGAGAAAACATGCGTGTTTTAGTTTTATCTCAAACAAATTTTCATCATCCGGCAGGTTCATCAAGATGTATTTAAGTTGACCGAACTGAGGCTTTAGCTTCATGTGAATATGTTCTCTAATCTCTCTTTGTTCTTCCAGTTTAACCATATTTTTCTGCAAGATGCTATTTGCCTTTAGAAGTTCGTTTTCGCTTAGCATATCTTCGCTGATACTGATTAGCTTTCTCTTTAGATTGTTGAAATCGGTAAAATCTACAAACCAAAAAGATTTACCGCCCTTGATCTTTGCACTTTCAAGCATAGTATCTTCATCGATAAAAATTGGATTTAATAGCGCATCTTCAATGAGAGATGGCTCGATATCTCTATACATTTTTGGACTGAATATCATCTTGCCATTTAAGTCCATAATCCCAATATTTAAAGAAGAAATCTGCAAGAATGATTCATATCCTCTGTTGGAAGGCAGAAGTCTCATAAACACCAAGGATTCTATAAAAAGCACAACTATCAAGATATTGAATTCTGCACTTTTGAAAATAATTTTAAAGTATTCGAAATTTTTCCAACCAATCATGTATAGAAAAGTATATAGACCCCAGATGATAAGTATAAAGATAGGCAGATCTACAGAAGCTAAATTTCTATTTTTAAAGGAAGGAAGCATTGTAAATACTAAAGTGCATAGAGAAAGAAGTCCTATGTAGATAATTACAAAATAAAATACGGGACCATACATATTTAGACCTCTAACATTTGGGTCAACGGAGAAGACAAGCTCGTGGTAGTCATTGGTCAAGATTAGAAGGGCAGTTACACAAGTAGGTATCCAAAGAAGATTCCAATGATGGCTTATATTTTCTCTCTCTGATTTACCGACGTGAAGAGAAGTGAGGAACACGAGATGAGTTAAAACAAGTGGAAAGACAAAGTAAAAATTTCTTATAAGTCTTACTGCGTCTTCATTTTCGATCAAAAATTCGTACTTCACAGTCCTTATCGTGAGATAACAGATAAGGAGTATGCCGATGATTCTAAATCTAGTGACTATAGAACTTCTAATTACTCTATTCATCATATTGTGCATCCATATAAAAATTACAAACGTATATAGAATAAGCACAATGGTATGTATAGGGAAATCTATATAGTGATAAAAATCCAAAGCATGTAGCAAACAAGCGATTAAGACCAAACAAATAGAAACGATATAACTTATAATTTCTTTGCGATACATAGTAACCTCCCTTCAATAATATTCTACGAAATAAAAGAAATAAAATTTATTAAGCTGTTAAATCAATAAAATAAATAAAATCTTTTTTTAATTATATCAAATATATTATCTATAATCTATTGACCGACACTGTAAAATAAAATCTAAAAATTTTATAAAAGTCATTCTTTCGGGTGATGTGGAGATATTTTAAATTTAGTATTATAAATTTAGCATTATAAATTTATAAAGTTTTCGTTGCTTGCATTACAAATAAATTGGAGGACGCTATGTCAAAGAGTTTAAAGAGGATAGGCACTGTTTTGTTAATATTAACAGCAGTTTTTCTCACAGGATTTAGAGCACAAAACGATGTAAAGATATATGTAAACGGAAAACTTGTAAAATCAGATCAACCGCCACTTATATTTGGAAACAGAACCTTTGTGCCGGTTAGCATTATTGCAGAAAATCTAGGAGCAAAGGTTGAATATAATAGAGAAGATATGACTGTGACCATAGAAAAAGATCACACAAATATTCTTCTAGCCATAGGAGATGACACGGCTTGGTATTCAGATGAGGTAAAAGCTGGACCTGTGCTTCTAGATGAGTCGGTGTTTATAAGAAACAACAGAACCTATATTCCACTTAGATCCGTTTCAGAACTATTTGATATGGATGTGAAATGGAACGCCAAGAAGAGATCAATCTACATAAACGACAAAACTATTTCAGATGATATAGATGAGAATAACGCAGGGGACGAAGTTCTAGAAAGATTAAAAAACTTTCGATCATCGGCGATGGTCTATTCTACATGGACGTTAGCGATTACAAAGTCGATCGAGATGGAACAAAAGACGAAGGTTATTTTGTAACCATTAGAAAAGACAATCCAAAGGACAAAGAACTGACAGAGCTAGTGGGATACTACTTCATAAACAAAACTGGAACCATGGTCCTTAAATATGATGTGGTCAAGGACATATTTGAAAGAATTTATTAGTAATTAAACAAAATAGGAGGTAAAAAAATGGGATTTATTCAAGCATTTAGAGGTTCACTAGGAGGAACTCTCGCAGATCAATGGAAAGATTTTTATGGGCCGATGGAAGGAGTGCCAGAAACGGCGGCATTGTTCCCAGGAGTACCAATGGGAACAAACAACGGTAGAGGAGCAAATTACAAAGGAAATGAAAATGTAATTACCAATGGAACCAAGGTCATCGTTCCAGAAGGAACCGCCCTTGTAACCATCCAAGACGGAGCAATCACCAGCATAATTACAGAAATAGGTGGATATATTTATAGCTCAGACGATCCGAATTCAAAATCCATATTTTCAGGGGACGGACTTATGGAATCCATAGTCAAAACATCCTGGGAAAAATTTAAGTTTGGAGGCATACCAGCCACAAACCAACTTCTCTTCTATGTAAACCTGAAAGAAATACCAAACAATAGATTCGGCACTCAAAGTGAAATCTATTGGGACGATGCCTTCTTCGGCACCCAAGTAGGAGCAGTTATAAGAGGAACGTATACAGTAAAGATCGTAGATCCAATCTCATTTTTAAAAAATTTCGTTCCAGTTAAATATCTAAGTTCTGGAGCACCAGCATTTGATTTAGGAGATATGGATAATGATGCAGCAGAACAACTCTTCAACGAAGTAGTTGGCAGTCTATCAGCGGCATTTTCAAACTATACCAACGATCCAACTAGGGGCAATAGGATTAGCAAGATCCAAGGAGATCAAATAGGATTTGCAAAATCTCTTTCAGCTGCAGTAGAAGACAATTACGAATGGAGTTCCACCCGTGGTCTTGAAATTGTGAAGACAGCAATCTTGGCAATCGAATATGACGAAGATACCAAGGAAATGATGAAGGATGTCAAGAGAGCCGATGCACTTTCAGGCTCCCGTGGCAATTCATTTATGCAACAATCTGTGGCTAGAGGCATGCAAGCTGCAGGAGAAAATGGTGGCGGAGCAAACATGGCATTTATGGGAATGGGCATGAACGCTGCAGGAAATATGATGGGAGGAGTTCAACAACCAAACGTAGGAAACTACTACCAACCTAATTTCGGTGGAGGTCAGTTAAATCAAAACCAAGGAAACTATGGCCAAGGACAAAATCAACAACAAAATCAAGGACAACCACAAAACCAAAACCAACCACCAGAAGATCCAACAGAAAAATTAATTAAGATGAAGAAACTTCTCGATGCAGAAGTCATAACCCAAGAAGAATTTGACAAGATGAAGAGAGAATTACTAGGTCTATAGGTGATTTTATGGAAGACGATATAAAAATAATAGATATGTCAAGCGGCTTAAAGGATGGTCAGATCAAGTGTCCTAAGTGTGGCTCAACAGACATACAGACCAACACCAAGACTGGCAAGCTCAGATGTAATTTCTGTAGAACTGAATTCGAGCCAGAACTAGCACCAGAAGACCAAGACATAAGCACATTAGAAGGAACCACCATGGGAAGTGGAGCAGCAGACATAGACGAAGCTGCGGAAAGCATAATCACAGTTAAATGTGAAAGCTGTGGCGCCGAAGTAGTAATCGATACCAACACCACCACCCAGGCGAGGTGTCACTGGTGTCGCAACACACTCTCCATCAACAATATAGTGCCGAATGGAGCAGTGCCAGACGTCATACTTCCATTTAGCGTGACAAGGAGTGACGCCCAAGAAGAGATAGAAAAATTCGTCAAACAGAGAAAATTTTTCGCCCATCCAAAATTTACAAGGGAGTTTACCACAGAGAATATCTGCGGAGTCTACCTTCCGTACATGCTTGTGGATGTCAACGCCCACATGCACCTATGGGGCGAAGGAGAAATCAAAACGAATAGCTACGAAGTTGGCACAGGGGACGACAAACATACAAAGTACGACGCAGATTGCTACGAAATCGAAAGGGACTTTGATATATTTATGGATGATTTATCCATAGAATCTTCAACCGACAAACTGGATTACACAGCCAAGGAAAAAACTACCAACATCATAAACGCCATCATGCCCTTTGACACAGAAAACTCTGTCAAGTTTAACGCAAACTACATGAAAGGCTACACATCAGAGAAGAGAGATAGTAATATCGACTTTCTAAGAGAAGCAGTCTTTGCACAAAGCTCCGACGTGGCAAGACTTGCAGCAAAGGATACTGTGGAAGAATATGACAGAGGTGTAAGATGGGAGGACGAAGACTACAAAGTAAAAGGCGATTCATGGAAGGCAGCCTACCTACCAGTGTGGCTCTACAGCTATATGCAAAAGAAAAACGGCAAGAATCTACTTCACTATGTGGCGGTAAACGCAAGAACCAAGGAAACCATGGGTAGCGTGCCTATAAACTTTACGAAGCTGTTTATCTGTTCAGTCCTTGTTGAGATCTTAGGAGGATTAGCAGCATTTGTATTAAATCTTGTGGCTGCTATGAGCATTTTTGACGACACAAAATTCCAAGATTCAAGGCAGCTCTTCTGGATCCTATTACTATCAGGATTCGTCTTTTACTTCACAATGTATGCAAGGTACAGAAACTCAGACGAAAGGCACCACTACGAACTAGAAACCAAGCACGAAATAAGTAACCTAATTTGCAAAGACAAATTTGTAAAAAATCTAAAAGGACTTGCAGAATGTTATATCGAAGGCGAAAACTCAAGTGAACTAAAAGGTAACAGGCTCGATCTAACCAAGGACAAACACCTCAAAAAAGCAAAAGAAAAAGGAATCCTGGATGAGGTCGAAGAAAATAAAAAGAGACTTAACGAGACTTTTGACAAGCAGTCATAAATTAACATGATTAGAAAATGAAAGACTAACTATTAAAAGTCAAGAAGAAAAAGCATGAAAATGCAGAAATGCAAATCGGATAAAAAGAACCTTGATAATTGCATAACGAAATAAGCACCACGAGGTGCTTGGCAAATAAGTCGTATAAGGTAGCGGCTTAAGCCAGAGGAATAAAGGCAACCCGTCACGACTGTTCTTGAAGGTAAATACTTCAATGAAACACTTGCCATTAGCATCTAGGATAACACAGTCGTGTTTATCCATGGCTACATCAATTCCTGAGTAAAACATAGCAGACCTCCAGTAAAAATTAGGCACTGTATTGCCTCACAGACTTGTTTGTTCTCACGTAACCTCGTGCTACATAAAACGTCATGCGTTATCTAACTAATTACCGCTTAAACAAACGGCTGTGGTTATTGCCTTTCTTAAAACGTCTATGCGTTAGGAGGTAAATACTAATTCACAGCGTCTGTTAGAGATTATAAGACCTTGCTGAGGGTCTATAAAAACTACAAATCTAATAATACGAGGAGAAAATAATGGGATTATTCGGTAAAAAAGAAAAGAAATTATGTCCAATATGCGGCAATGAAATGAAATTCTTAAGCGGCTTGACAGTTGAAGATGGACGAATCTGCAGTGATTGTGAAAAGATGCTCCGCGGTAAGTTCGATATCACTGAATATTGGAAAAAAAGATGGGGCAAAGATGGCTTTAATAGAGCAGATTATGTAATAAAAAACAGAGATCCTCTAAAGGTCATGACAATAGCAGAAATTGAAAAAATGATAAAATCAATGAAAGAAGATCAAAGAGAGATTATAGAGAATGTCGGTTCCGATTATGCCAATGTTGCCAAAGCCGACAAATGCTTCTCCATTGCACCGAAGGCATTAGATGTTGGAATGAAACGTGCGAAGGCATACAAGAACAGAATTGTGGCTACCTCAGAGATTATAACCGGTGAATTGGCTAAAGACGATAAGGTTACAATTACTACAAATGGCAATGATATCACAACGACTATTCTAGATGTCATTGAATGTTCTAGTAGCTCAACATTTGAGACGATGCTTGCAGCCAATACGGGCAAGCATAAGGTAGGAGCAGGAACAAGTGCATGGATCATCTTGGATCTTACAGAAGGAGTAAGTGAAGGAAGTCTAATTCAAAAGTAAAATATTACATTTTAAACCCATTGGTTATACCGGTGGGTTTATAAAATTTTCTCGTCTCATACTTTCGGGTGATGTGGGAAGCAAAATATTTTTATAAGATAACGATATAAAGCATATGTTTCCATACGAAAAGGATTAAGGAGGGAAAATATGAAAAAATCATAATACTAATCATCGCCGGAGCATTAATACTCGGACTTGGAATACTTATCTTGGTAGAACAACCAGGAATACAAAAGACACTGCAAGAAGCGGTATACATAGATGATGGGAAAATAAAAATCGAAAACGAAGGTAAGCTTATAATCCTTGCAGGCAGGCTCGAACCAGAAGTCTGATGGCTCAACAGGAAGCTTGGCAATTGATTGGAAAATAAAGAAAGCTAACATAGAGGGCTTCATTACTTACTCAGCTGTTCATAGAGACGGTAGCACTTTAGCAGATATCCTTATAAACAACTATATAAATGGATATTTAAACCGAATAACAAGAATTTGAATCAAAGAACAGGACAAGCAATGCTGTATCCTTATAAAGAGTTCGTGGTAAGTTTCAATGCTAATGGTCACGGAATAAAACCTAAGGAGCAAACAGTTAGGGATGGAAAACAAGCTAAAGCACCAAGTGACCCAATAGACACTGATTTTGACTTCGGCGGTTGATATACAGAAGCGACATGTGATAATGAATATGATTTCTCAAAACCTGTTAATGGAGATATAACACTTTATGCTAAATGGACAAAGAAGCCTGTAGCACCACCAACACCAACACAATACACAGTTACAGCAAGAGTAGACGGCGGCTACGGAACAGTTGATCCAACAACAAAGACAGTAGATGAAAATACAGATGTTACTTTAACATTCACAGCAAATACTGGTTATGAAATTGATACAGTAACAATTAACGGTACACCAACAACAGTTAACAGATCTATCGTAGTAAAATAGAATTCACTCTTTAAAACTAGATAAGAAAAGTAAAAACAGTTTAGTTATCAAGACCGTTTTTATTTACATAAGTCGAAAAAGTTTATATGTAGATTTTAATTCTGTACTAAATAGAGTAAAGTTGAAATGAAGGGATATTATGAAAAGAAATTTTAAATTTTTAATTGTTTTTATGGTGGCGATGGTCCTCCTTACTGGTTGCAAGAAGGACGGAAATTCGCCTAAGGTAGAACATAAAAAGGCAAATGCAAATTCTGCGGTGGAAAACTCTAAAGAAAATGCTTCAAAAGCCAAGGAAAATCTAAAGCCTGTTGACGGGGCTGTTATCGGTTCCATGTCTTCATATGTAGAGGACAGAGAAGTTTGGAAGGACTTCGTCGATGAAAAATACATAGGTTTTGCAAAGAGGGATGATTATGGCATCCACGTTCCTAGGATTCTTTTGGATTCCAAGGACGCAAAGGCGGCAAATGATAAGATCGATGGTTTGGTAAAATATATAAAAGATCTATATACTACTCATAAAAAGGATATGGGAGATTTCGAAATTGGGATCTACTCTTATTTTTCCGTTTATCAAGATGAAAATGTGCTAAGTGTCGTGGTTGAAGTTTCTAATATATGGGAGGGAGAGGTTCCGATGTACGAAGTGTGTAACTTCTCTCTTCCTGATGGAAAATTTATAAATGACGAAGAACTTATGAAAAATTTTGGCACAGATAAGGAAGAAATCCTTGGGATGATTGAAAATAGTCTTAGCGAGGAACAAACTCGTAAAACGAATCTATATTATAGAGATGTAACGGATTCTACCTATATCTACAATCCTTCTAACTGCACAGGAAAGCTTTTAAACGATATATGGGATAGTTACAATTACAAAAATAGTCAAATCTTTATAGACGAAATGGGCACACCTAACTTTGTTTTTTTTGAGTATTCCAGTATGGACATGGGACTAATCCCAACGGCTCTAAAACTAAAGATAGATAAATTCGATAGAAGTGAGATTTCAGATGAATATCTAAGAATGGCGAGAAAACTCGGCGTCGATCTAAAGGATAAAAATCACAAAGCCTTTGTAATCTATCTGGGCTCTGCCTACGATGAAGCTACTTTGAAAGCTCCTCTTGAAAAACTATTTGCTTGGACAAGTATTTTTTCTGATTTTGAAGATCCGCGAATGATCATCTCTATGAAAGATGGCGAAGTTGGCGACAGACCATATTTAAACGGAGAGGAGTGCTACTTAGTAATTCCTAAGTACAAAAACGCTTCAGTTTCTCTAAAAGAACTGGAATTTTCTGAAGATGGAAAATTAAAAGAGGTTGATAATATTTATTTAGACGCTATTTCTAGTAGTGGCACCACATTTATCTTCCAAAATATAAGCGACATCGCTCCAAATGGCAAGATCACCATCAGGTACAGAGACGACAGTTTCGAGTTTTCGCCTTCAATCAGTCTTAAGGACGGAAGTCTTGTGCTTCCGGAAGAAGTTGTTGACGGAGAAGATGTCCTCGATTGGAATAGTTTGATTAACAAAGAAAACTATTCACAAATGATGTTTGAAAGAATCATGTCCATAATGGGCAAGGGTTAATTTACTAGTCGAATGGTCGAAAGGAGCAGGATAATTTTTGAAGAGAGGAAAATTAAGTAAAAAGAAGATAATTTTATTGATCCTGCTACTATTAATTTCAAATCCATTCGACTCAAGAGAAGGAGTTGTCTCTTCCTATAGAGCGGTACTGTATTCCTATACGACCTATCGCGTGGCAAGAGATAATTCGTACCGTACAGTCAGCGAATTTTTGATATTTCCATTCAACTTTTTGAATTAAATAAATAAGAGAAACTGTTGAAGATAATAAAAAGAACTATGAGAAAAGACATCTCAGAAATTGATCAAAAAATCATCTCAATGTACGCCAAAGGGATGACAACAAGGCAAATTTCAGATACATTGATGGATATTTATGGATTTGAAGTATCAGAAGGTTTCATATCTGACGTAACGGACAAGCTGCTACCACAAATAGAAGAATGGCAAAATCGACCATTAGATGAGATTTATCCGGTATTTTTTATTGATGCAATTCACTATTCTGTATGAGAAAACGGAATAATACGCAAACTTGCAGCCTACGTCATTTTAGACATCGGCTGTAACGGCAAGAAAGATGTTTTAAGCATAGAAGTTGGTGAAAATGAGAGTGCAAAGTACTGGTTATCGGTCTTGAAAGCCTAAAAAATCGGGGCGTAAAAGACGTGATGATCATATGTGCTGACGGACTGGCCAGCATTCGTGAAGCTATATCTACAGCTTTTCCTAACACTGAATACCAACGTTGTATAGTTCATCAAGACCGAAACACTCTAAAATATGTGGCAGATAAGGACAGAAAAGAATTTTCTAAAGATCTAAAGACAATCTACAATGCGACAAACGAAGAACAGGGGCGCAAAAATCGAGATTATGTGACAGAAAAGTGGTCGACTAAATATCCCAATGCCATGAAACGCTGGGAAAGAGATTGGGATGTTATAACACCTATCTTTAAGTTTTCAGCTGATGTTCGTAAGGTTATCTATACGAAGAAAGCAATTGAAAGCCTTAATGCAACTTATCGCAAATTAAATCGCCAAAGGAGCGTTTTTTCAAGCTCACAAGCGTTATTGAAGGCTTTGTATCTATCTACTTTTGAAGCTACGAAAAAATGGACTATGCCACTTAGAAACTGGGGCCAAGTTTATGGCGAATTGACGCTCATGTATGAGGATAGGCTACCTGAATAACTTGAAAATACCAAGCAAAAGAGCAGACAGGAAACACCTGCCTGCTCTTGACATGCAATTTCACATGAATTATATAATGAATAACTGCTAAGTAGTTGGAATAGCAAGCATCTGGGCTAATAAGCAGGAAATTATATCACAGGAAATCTTATTTACAGAGATTTATTCACACACTCCCTTATTAACTGAAAGGAATTTACACCAACTTTCTTGACACAACCTTTAAAGTGGTTATTCATATGAGAATTATCACTAATTAACTACTCCATTATGTTCTTAAAAAATTCTCAACTTCCCAAAAACATCGCCATCGCTTACAATTAACACATACCTCTCTAAGAAAGGAAGACCACATGAAAACTAAATTTAACGTAAATCAAACAGGTGGCTTAGAAGTTAGCTTACTATCAACCGAACAGGTACAAGCTTGTTCAGAATGTGCCAAACTCAAAGCAAGAGGCTGCTTCTCTGGCAAATTAGCTGAAACATACTTTATACCTGAATTTTCAGGCTCTAAACAAAAACTATTAGCAGGCTTTGGCGAACCTGAGAAACTTACAATTGACGATTATCGTTTGTTGGCTTTCAATATCGGCAAATGCGCCCATCAACACAAATTGACAGAAATTAGCTTAAAGTTAGACAAACCCAAGCACCTTTGCTTAGGTAGAATTACGCAAGCAGTTGCAGAAGGCTTCTGGCGGGCTGACCATGCTTTTGATGAATATTTTACAGACAAAGAGGTCGATCCTGAATTGACTGTCAACTTGCAAGTTCCTAGCGACAAGCTTGAACGTGTCGAGGCTAATTTGGCTGAGATGCATGACGTCATGGAAGGCATTGAATTGACTCAAGAATTAGCCAATCAGCCAGCTATCGTGATGTATCCAGAACGCGTATGTGAGATTGCAAAAGAAAAATTAGCCCCACTTGGCGTTAAAATTGAGATCTTTGATAAAGCAGCTTGCGAACAATTAGGCATGCATGCTTTCTTGGCTGTAGCTTCTGGCTCAGATCGTGAACCGAGATTCTTAGTTATGACCTACGAAGGAAATCCTGCAAGTAATGAGCGTTTAGGCTTGGTTGGTAAAGGCATCTGCTATGATGCTGGTGGTTACTCCATCAAATCAACAGAGGGTATGTCCACCATGTTTGATGATATGACAGGCGGTGCCACAGTTATCGGCGCTATCTATGCTTTGGCCAAACGTAAAGCCAAGGTCAACGTGGTAGCTGCAACAGCACTTTGCGAGAATATGTTGTCTGGTAGTTCCTATAAGCCTGGTGATATTGTTCGCTCCATGGCAGGCAAAACTATTGAAATTGCCAATACTGACGCAGAGGGCCGTGTAACATTGGCTGACGCTGTTTACTATGTCACAAGCCGTTGCAATGTAACTAAGATTGTTGATATTGCTACTTTGACAGGTGCTTGCTTGGTAGCTTTGGGCGAAGAGTTTACAGGCGTTGTTACAGATAGTGACGATTTCTACAAGGATTTGGAAAATGCAAGCTCCAAGGCCGACGAGAAGATTTGGCGTTTGCCAGTTTCTGAGCGCTTCAAAGCCATGAACAAGAGCAAACGGGCCGACATCAAGAACGTAGCTGGGCGCTTAGGTGGTACAGTTACAGCAGGCTTGTTTGTCCGTGAATTTTTGGCCAAAGATATGCCGTGGTTGCACTTGGATATTGCTGGGACAGCTTATTTGCATGAAGCAAGCGGTTATCTACCAATTTTTGCAACAGGCACGATAGTTAAGACATTCTACAATTTGGCTAAGCAACAAGAAGCATGTTCATCAGCATGTGAACGATAAATTTCAAATTTAGAGAAAATATTCATTTTTAAAAGGGCAACTAACCAAAGTTGTCCTTTTTATTTCATTTTGTGACTTTTCGCTTGCGACTTAAAATGAAGCGATTTATAATATAAATATTAGGGGTAAATTTATCAATTTGTTACATTTGCTTTAATGAGAGGAGAGAATTCTAATGGAAGACAAAAAGTATCTATTAGGAACGAGCGAGCAACAGGAATGGATGCGCAATTATTTCTTTGCTCCAAGGGGAATTGGGTTCACAGAACCTGGAACAGTGGCCACAGATAGTGCTGAATTTAGCGCTTATAATATTGCCAAATCTTTTTATCAAAATTATCCAGAGGTATTTAATTTGGATTACATTGCCTCGAAAATTAAGGTAGACAAGGCTGAAATTCGTACCAGATTGAAGAGAATGTATGACGAGCGTTTGATCATGCTAGTTTATAATCCAGCAGTAGCAGTATATGGTTGGGGGCTTTATTACTGGGTAGTTAAACTAAAAGACAATACACCAGCTGAGCTTAAGCAAGAATTATCCAACTGGTTCCAAAATAAAGATGATATTTGCACAGGTTATGAAACAGAGGGTGATTTTGATTTCTTTAACGGTAATCATATGCGCGTTTTGGATAACTTATTGGCAGATGTCATTGCACCATGGAAAGATCGTCCGGAAGTTGAATATGTGCATCTTTGCCCAATTCGTCGCGATGTGCGTGAGTCCAATGTTAATATGTGGGACGCTCCAGGTGATGGCTATCGCAAATTCGTTTGGGGTAAGGCTCAAGTTGATAAACTGTTAAAGATGCAAGACAAATTAGACAAAGTTGACTTTGCAATTATTGATGCCATCAACAACACCAAATCCATCGCTGATATGTTCGATTACAATGTCTTAGCTCAACTTTCAGGCTTAGATGGCGAACAGATGAAGAAAGATTTCGTCAAAATTTGTGATGTAGGCCGTTATGCTGTACCAATGATTTATTTGAATCACATGAAGCTCGGTTTACACATGAAGATGTATCTAGTTCGCATGTTCCAAAATGTTCCAAGCTATCGTAAATCACAAATTACCGATGAATTGTCAGCTATGCCTGAGTTTAATAATATTTGGGAATTTACCGATTCATTCTATGACATTATGTTGAGCTCTTTTGATGAGTTGACCGATTGGGAAGCTTTGAGAGCTAAAATTGAAAACTATGGCGAAATTGAAGAAGTCAAAGTTTCCACATCACCTAAACAGTTCCGGCGTTGGGTTTGCCGCTTAGATGATCAAAACGGTTACTGGGAAGAGTGCGTCTTTACCGATGATTTCCTGCAGGATCGGACGGCAGTGAACGATGTGAAATGCTGCTTTTCTGGAAAGAAAGAGGTGAAATAAGATGAAAGTTCTTAATGTCCGTGATTACGTTGTCGATAAGTTACAATATGCTTTGAATCCTAAGTCAATTGCAGTAGTTGGTGCTAGCCGTTATAACACGAAGTTTGGTTATAAAGTAATTGAAGAGTTAAGAGCTTGGGGCTACAAGGGCGAAATTTATCCAGTCAACCCACGTGCTGATGAAGTCCATGGGCTTAAGGCTTATCCGACAGTCAAAGATATTCCAGCTGAAATTGATCTAGTTTTCATCGCCGTTCCAGCTCATATCGTTAAATCTGTTTTGGAAGATTGCGTTGCTAAGCAAGTCAAGATTGTTGTTATTGCAACCAGTGCTTTCAAAGAAATTGGCCGTGGCCAGTTGCAGAATGAATTAACTCAATATTGCCGTGACAATAAGTTGCCTTTGATTGGACCTAACTTGGTTGGTATGGGTAGCCCATATCTCAATTTCAACTGTGGCTTTATTCCTTATCTGCCAATTAAGGGACCTGTAGCAATGATTTCCCAATCAGGCGCTAACTTGTTAGCAGCCCTCGGCACTTCTCAAAAAGATCACTTCGGCATGAGCTTCTTCGTTGGCTTAGGCAATAAAGCTGACGTTGATTTCAGTGAATTTGTTGCTTATGCAGGTATTGATGATAATACAAAGTGCTTAGCTATCTATATTGAAGGCTTGGATAGCGAAGAGGCTTTCGTTAAAGCTTGTCAAAAGGTTGATAAACCAATTGTCACGATTAAAGTCGGTGGCTCTAAGATTGGTGTTAAGGCTGCATTTGCGCATACAGCTTCAGAGAATGAAGGCACAAATGATGCTTATTATGACGAGATTTTCCAAAAAGCTGGCGCAATTCGTGCTACTACTTGGCAGCAATTCTTGGATGTATCACTTGCTTTAGGTATGCAGCCACCTCTGTATGATGACAAGATCGTCATGATCACTAATGGCGGTGGTTCTGGTTTGTTGAGCTGTGACCATTTTGAGCGTTGTGGCTTACCACTTCATGAATTGAAAGAAATTTCACCAAGTTTGGCTGAGCGCATTAGAGCTTATATGCCAATGTTCGGTTCACCTTTGAACCCAGTTGATATTTCTGGTACAGCATCACCAATTCACTACAAGGGTGCTTTCCGTCAAGCTATGCGCGATCCAAATGTCAACGGTATTTTGGGTTCAATCTGCCCAACTGCTGTTACAGATGTTGAAGCTGTTACAGATGTCGTAATTGAAATCCATGAAGCTTTCAAGCATTTGCACAAGCCATTTGTTATGGAGTGCCAGGGCGGTGAAGAATGCCAGCGTGCAATCATGAAATTGCGTGATCATGGTATTCCAGCTTATCCAACAGCTGAACAGGCTGTCAATGCGATGGTTGCTCTCTATCGTTATGGCCAAATCAAGAAAAACAAGCAAGTTAAGTAATTAACCTGCTAAAAGCCAAAATTGCTAGTTTAAGCTTAGCAACTGTTTTCTAAATATTATCGGCATGATAGCTAGAAATAGCCTTTGTGCCGATTTTTCTATTATTATCTACGTGAGATATGGTTAACAGCCTAAAATGGATTCTGAGGGATAGTTAAATATTTAAACTAGTAAATATGATAAATAATTAGGTGAAGCTTGTGAAAAAAATATTGTTTAGGTTGCAAAGCTATTATAAATACCAGGCTACGGATATTGAAAAACCATTCATAAGATATATTTTAGAAAATCCAAGAAAAGTAACATCTGTGGATATACATACCTTAGCCAAAATAGGATATTGTAGTGCGCCTACTATAGTTAGGATATGTAAAAAGAACGGATTTAAGGGCTTTAGAGATGTCAAGCTTGCGATATTAAACGAGTTAACGTTCAACGAAGAAAGTTTAAGAAATAAATTTGCAGATTTTGAAGGTGATGATTTACATAAAACTACGCAAGAGGTTTTAAACCAAAGTGTAAATGCTATTGCAAATACTTATAATTCGATTGACTTTGAAAAATTAGGCAAGATAATTGAAGAACTTGATAAGTGTAAGTCTTATAAGACTTTATGGTATAGGGGCTAGCTATTTAGTTTGCAAAGATTTACAGCAAAAACTCGAAAGAATAAATAAACATTGTATTCTTTACGAAGATATCCATATGCAGCTTATAAGTGCTTCGAATATTAAAGAGGATGAATTAGCCTTTGTGATTTCATATTCGGGTATTACACAAGAGATAGTTAATATGGCTAATATGATTAAAAATAATGGAGCAAAATTGATTTCAATTACGAGATATGATAGTAATCAAGTTATGAGCCTAGCAGATTATAAAATGTTTGTCCCAAGTATTGAGGGTATTAAAAGAATTAGTGCCGGATCTAGTAGGATTAGTCAGATGGCATTGATAGATGTCATTTATAATACTTATATTGAGAAAATGAAAATTAAGTATGCTGATAGAATCATTCAAACAAGATATTTACTAAAGAAAGAAGATAAAGAAGACGAAAATATTTGATGAATTACAAAGCGTGAAACTTTGTTACAAAATAATTGAAGTTCCTTGTAAATAAATGTTATTTTCAGTACCATGAAACTAACAAATTGATCCAGATTAGATAGTGTTGAGAGAGTATGAAATAATTTCTTTAAAATGGCACAATTAGTTTTACGTTAGGTAATAAATGTTAAGCTGAATACTAAAAAACAAGGCACAGTATTAATAACCATGCCTTGTTAGTTTTAATTTACATTAGTATTCTAAGGTGCTGCTGAAATTTTCAGTTGCTGATTTCAAAATCGGCACTTTAATTTCGTCACCAATTAACCTTGTACCATGTACATTAATTTCATGATGAATCAAGGACTTGAACAGCTCAATATCATCTTGATTCAACTTATCGCCAGGCCACAAGAGCGGAATTCCTGGTGGATAAGGGATCAGAGCCTCGGCGACAAATTTGTCTTTTGCCTCGTCAATATTGACCCAGATAGTATCTTGACGCCAATCCAAATTGAGACAAGCAGCTGGATGATAGGGCTTATTGCTGAAAGCCGGTACTTGCAAACGCTTGCGATAATAAGCATCGAGGCGACGTAAGTTAGCTGTTTGCAAATCACTTGGCCATTTTATTTTACGATATTCCGCTACAAGCTTGTTGATAACTTCCAAGGTGCGATCAAATTCAGCTTTAGGTTGACCAAAGTGTGGAATTAAAACGACACGGCAGAGATCAGCCATTTCAGGATTGATTTTGTTAGCCATGAGATCATGAGCTAGACGAGGGCCTGGGCAGAGATTAGCACAATCAATGACCATTCTGAGTGGATCATGGGTAGGGTGATCAGTTGAACTAGCTGGATTACTTGCTAATACCTTACTGTCGCTACTTATACCAAGATCAACACGGTGTAAGCCCTCAGGCAACTTAGCGATGAATTCATTGACATGCTCTAAGAGTTTGGCTGTTTCTTCAACGCCATACATATCCATATAAGAAACTGCATAGTCCAAACCGACACCTAACATAAGCGGTGGGCTAGTTGAAGTGAAAGTAGCAGCCAAGTTACGAATCTTACGACTATCCAAATCTGGGCGCTTCTCCATCATCCTACGGCCAATCAAAATAAGCGAGGTAGGAGTTGGGGCTGGCAAAGTCTTGTGAGCTGAACAGACAACCAAATCAGCTCCTTGGTCAATTGCGAATTTAGGCAATAAATGCTTGCCAAATGGGAAGTGCGCACCGTGGGCGCTATCTACGATAAGAAGCACGTTAGTGTCAGCCAACGCAGCTGCAATTTTCGAAATATCATAGCAATGACCATAGAAATCAGGCGTTGTTAAATAAACGGCGCTAATTCCTGGGTGTTCTTTGAGAAGATTAGGTAATTTGCTTGGATTTTCGATAGTATCGAGATTGAGAAAAAGTAAACCTAAATCAAGCAATTCTGCTGCTTGTAAGGCTGATTTGTGTACGTCTAATGCTGTAAGTAGAGTACCTTTACGACCACATGCACCACCAATCATAGCTTTGATAGCGACTGATGAACCGAGTGTGATAAAGATGGCTTGGCTGGCACCGCAAGCTTTAGCTGCGTTAGCTTCAGCAGCTTGAATAGCCGGTCCAGGATCGTTCAAATCCTCTGTGATAGAGAGTTCTGTCAGATCGTAGGCTAAATAGTCATCTTTCAAAAACTGCGGATAGAGCAAGCCGTTGGCATTACCAGGCAGAGAAAAAGAAATGCGTTCGCGATGCTTACCGTTTCGCAAATGCATCAAGAGAGGTGATCGTAAAGCTGCTTGTTCAGCTTTTTGTTGTTGGTTTTCGTCTTTCATTGGCTTAGGACGATCCCCCTTTCAAATTTTTTTTGCTAGTTAATTATAGGCTTTAATTTACGTTTGAAAAGACCTTTTTTGCTCATTTGCAACAATAAACCGCCAATTATGCTGCGTACGTCTGTCTGTATGGACCAAAAGCATACAAATTGTACAAAAATCAGTACTTGATCGAAGAAAAAATTACAAGGTTTGACAATGAAATTATATCTGTAAAGCTTAGATAACAACGAACCAACTTATAAAATAATTTAGATGGTGTCAAGCTTTGAAACATCAGATTTAAATGAAAAAAGAGAATATTTCTACGAACTGTCAAGCTTAATGTCCAATGATTTAGGCAAAATATTGTTTATAGAGGCAAAAGCTTTGATAGGGCATTTTATATAATGATTAAATTTTACCACTAGCAATTTGTTGGCTTAATGTTTATAATTGCTCTGTGAAAACAAGTAACTTTGTGCATAAGCACAAAAAAGAAAGGTGAGTGTTTCATGAAGAAAGTATTAGCTTCAGTTTTAGCATTGAGTATGAGTGCTGTTCTTTTGACAGCTTGCTCCAAGAAGCCAGAGACAAAAGAAAATAAGCCAGCTGAGAAAGTAGCTGAAAGCAAGGCTCAGACAGAGAGCAAATCAGCTGAATCAGAGAAGCCAGCAGCTAAAGGACAAGTTTATTATCTTAACTTCAAACCTGAACAAGATGAGCAATGGCAAGAATTGGCTCAAGTTTATACAAAAGAGACAGGCGTACCTGTAAAGGTTGTTACAGCTGCTTCTGGCCAATATGAGACAAACTTACAAGCTGAAATGAGTAAGAGTGAAGCTCCTACTTTGTTCCAAGTTAACGGCCCAGTTGGTTTGAAGAACTGGCAGGATACATGCTTGGATTTGACAGGCAGCAAGATTGCTGAACAATTAACTAACGAGGGTTATTTGCTCAAAGGTACAGACGGCAAGCCATATGGTATTGCTTATGTTGTTGAGAGCTACGGTTTGATTACAAACAAGACTTTGTTGGAAAAAGCTGGCTTCAAGACTGATGATATTAAGTCATTTGCTGATTTGAAGAAGGTAGCTGAAACTATCACTTCTAAGAAGGCAGATTTGGGCTTTGCAGCCTTTACATCAGCTGGTATGGATAAATCCTCTGACTGGCGTTTCAAGACCCATTTGGCTAACTTACCAATCTATCATGAATACCAAACTGACAAGATTGATAACACAGATGCTATCAAGGGTACATACTTGAAGAACTATCGTGACATTTGGAATCTTTACATCAACAATTCAACAGTAGATCCTAAGCAATTGTCTGCTAAGACAGGCGATGACTCCCGTAATGAGTTCTTAGCTGGTAATGCTGTCTTCTTCCAAAATGGTTCATGGGAATATGCTAACTTGGTTGGCGAAGGCAAATTCAAGGATGAAGATTTGACAATGTTGCCAATTTACATTGGTGTTGGCGATGAAGCTAAGCAAGGCTTATGCACAGGTACAGAGAACTTCTGGTGTGTTAATAAGAATGCTAAGCCAGAAGACATTCAAGCTACATTAGATTTCATCAACTGGTGTGTAACTTCTGAAGTTGGTACAAAGGCTATGTGCGGTACTGAAAAGGCAATGCCTTCAGGTAAGGACGGTATGGGCTTCGTTATTCCTTTCAAAAAGGCTATTCCTTCTAAGAATGTTTTCGTCCAAGCTGATGCTACATACACCAAGGCTGGTTTGAATCCAGTTGCTTGGACATTCTCCACAATGCCATCTGAAGAATGGAAGAATGGTGTTGGTAGTGCTTTGACAGCTTATGCAGCTGATCAGACAGATGCTAATTGGAACTTAGTTCAACAGGCTTTCGTTGAAGGCTGGGCTAAAGAAGCTAAGTTAAGCGCCGATAAATAAGTCTTAAGTTAAGACTAAAACATGGCAGGCGTAATCATAAGTGTTTGATTACGCCTAATTTATAGTAATAAAAGAGAGGGGATTATATGGAAAAGGCTCTCAAGAAGTGGTTTCCACTCTTTGTCTTACCAACATTGTTGGCCTTTGTTGTGGGTTTCATTTGGCCGTTTTTGTTTGGTTTGTTTCTGTCTTTTACTAAGTTTACGACAGTCAGCAATTTTACCTGGAATGGCATCAAGAACTATCAACGTGCTTTTAGTGACCCAACTTTTTTGCAAGCGTTCACATTTACATTTATGTTTGCGATCGTAGCAACTGTGTTAATCAATGCGTTAGCTTTTGTTTTAGCTTTAGCTTTGACGAAAAAAATGCGCGGGACAAACATCTTTAGAACCGTATTTTTCATGCCCAATCTGATTGGTGGAATTGTCTTAGGCTATATTTGGAATATTCTTATAAACGGTTTCTTGCTGCAATTAGGTAAGCCGCTTATGAACTTGAATCCGACAGCTGGTTATTGGGGTTTAATTATTTTGATGTGCTGGCAGCAGATTGGTTACATGATGATCATCTATATCGCTGGTTTGCAAAATGTGCCATTAACTTTGTTGGAGGCTGCTCAGATTGACGGCGCTAACTGGTGGCAGACGCTTATTAAGGTGAAATTGCCGATGGTCATGTCATCAATTACGATCTGCTTATTCTTGAGTATCACTAACTCATTCAAGCTCTTTGATCAGAACATTGCATTGACAGCAGGTGAGCCGATGAAACAGACAGAAATGTTGGCTTTGAATATTGTTAATACTTTCTATGCGCGTGCAGGTGCCCAGTGGAAGGGTATCGGTCAGGCCAAAGCTGTTATTTTCTTCTTCGTCGTTGTGTTGATGGCTTTGTCACAGCTTTACTTCACTCGTAATAAGGAGGTACAACAATGAGAGAGACAAGAGCAAAAATTTGGCTGAATTTAGCTACGGTTTTCTTTTCACTTTTGAGTATCGTCTATATTTATCCAATTGTGTTGGTCATCTTAAATTCATTAAAGAAAGAGACTGCTATTTCAACTGCTACGACTTTTGAATTGCCACAAGCTGCTACTTTTGCTGGCATCAGCAACTACATCAAAGCAGTTTATTCGCAGGGCTTTTTGGAGAGCTTAGGTTATAGTACCTTTATCACAATTTCATCTGTTGCCTTAATTTTGATCTGTTGCTCAATGTGCGCTTGGTATATCACTCGCGTCAAAGGCTTTATCTCACAATTGATTTATCTTTTGTGCGCTTTTTCAATGGTTGTACCATTCCAAATGGTTATGTTCACCTTGTCACAGACGGCAGATAAGTTGAGCATCTTTGGCTTACGCTTTAATACGCCGTGGACTATTTGCTTCATTTATTTGGGCTTTGGTGCTGGTTTAGCCGTTTTCCTCTTTGCTGGTTTTATGAAATCAGTGCCAATTGAGATTGAGGAAGCGGCGATGATTGATGGCTGTAATCCTTGCCAAACATATTTCAAAGTGGTTTTGCCAATTTTGAAGCCAACCATGATTTCAGTCGGCATTCTCGAAACTATGTGGATTTGGAACGACTATCTCTTGCCGAACCTGGTCTTGGATATTCGTAAGTATCGAACCATTCCGATGCTCGTGCAATATTTCAGAGGCAGCTATGGTAAAGTTGAGCTTGGCCCAATGATGGCAAGCATCGTGTTGACAATTATTCCAGTTATCGTGTTATACCTCTTAGGTCAGAAGTACATCATCAAAGGTGTCTTGTCTGGTGCGGTTAAGGGCTGATTGGTTAATTCATAGATACAGAGAAATTTGTATGCGCCCTCTTTACTACAGAGTAAAGAGGGCATTTTCATGCTTTCAAATCTCGTAGGGCAGATTCAACATCTGTGTAGTATTTGTAATTAGGGTCATTAACAATTTGTTCCGCTTCTTGAAGGGCAGCGATTGTTGTTTTATTAGGCTGTTCAAGACATACTGGGAAGGGAAAACCACCAGTGCGGAGAGATTGGCGCAAAAAGACATTGATAGCAGCAGTCAAATTCAGTCCTAATTCGCCATATAGTGCCTCAGATTGTTTCTTCAAATTTTGATCTATGCGTAAACTAAAAGTAGTTGTGTTTGCCATTAGATTTAACTCCTTTGTATCTTTAATTAAAAGCTAGCAAAATTATTATGTCCAGTAAATGCAATAGACGTGCAAATACAAAAATATGTTTCATATGTGATGACAATTTTCGTATTTGTGTAGTTAGCTAGTCAAGCAAAATTGACTATTATGACTATCTATAAAGACTAAAATGACTATAAACGACTAGAAAGCGATGAGGAAGGAATATGAATTTTGCTGAAAGCCCTGACGTTGAACTCAAAGCACAGTATGTAGAAGCTATAAAGAAAGAAGTAATAGCTTTTTCCAATTATAAAGGTGGAACAATTTATATTGGTGTGACAGATTCAGGCGAGGTTTGTGGCATAGATAATTATGATGAAATTTCTAATCGTATTTCGGCAATGTTGAGTGATGCAATTAAGCCAGATATTATGCGTTTCGTTTTCTTTACGAAATTAAATATTCAAACGAAAGACGTTCTAAAAATTGGAATTCAAGAGGGAGCAATAAACCTTATTATTTGGCAAAATATGGCTTGAAGCCTGCTGGAGCTTATGTGCGGCAGGGCAATGAAGCGGCTCAAGCATCATATGCAGAAATTAGGCAGATGATAAAAATTTCAGATGGGGATAAGTTTGAGTCTTCTCGTTCTTTAGAGCAAAAACTTAGTTTTCAATTCTTAGAAGCGACATTTTTCAAGCAGCAAATAGCCATAACGGAAGCGAAAATGTATAGCTTAGGCTTGATAGATATAGACGGTATGTATACGAATTTAGCCTTGTTACTTTCAGATCAATGTCCGTATACGTTGAAATGTGCTGTTTTTGGTGGCAATGATCAAAGAAACTTTCAAAATCGGCGTAACTTTGGCGGTTCTTTGCTTAAGCAACTGAAAGATTGCTATGAGTTCATTGATTTGAATAACCGAAATGCAGCTTCTTTTTCTGGCTTATATCGAAAAGACAATAGAGATTTCCCAGAACAGGCTGTTCGAGAAGCTTTGCTTAATGTTATTGTTCATCGTGACTATGCTTATAGTGCTAGTACGTTGATCAGCATATATGCTAATTGGATTGAATTTGTGTCGATTGGTGGACTTTTGCCAGGTATACATATGGAAGATGTGCTACTTGGAATGTCAATTTGTCGCAACAAATTACTGGCAGATGTTTTTTACTGCTTGAAATTGATCGAGGCTTACGGTACAGGTTTAAGTAAGATTTTGCAGCTTTACAAAGGACAAACCAAGCAGCCAGAGATTATAGCAGGGCCTAATTCTTTTAAGCTTGTTCTACCCAAATTGCAAGTTAGCTATGCTAGAACATCTACTTATGCTAAAACACCTACTTATGCACAGAATCAATTAGATAAGCAAGAGCTATCTGTATGTGAGTTACTTAGTAAGTATGGTGAAATTAAGCGAAGTGATGTAGATAATGCACTTTCTATAAGTCAATCTGCTTCTAGCCGCATACTTAAAACAATGCAAGCTAAAGGGGTAATTGAGCAAGTTGGTAGAGGTAAGAATAGACGCTACAAGTTAACGTCAAAATAGCTAAAAGCTAAATGAAACGCTTCAGAAATCGTTAGAAAAAGTCACTGATTAACTACATGTGAGCAAGTAGATTAATTATATGTAAGTAGACTGATTAATTACACCTTAAGTAAAACGAAGTTTACAAAACTTGCACTTACGCTTACAATAGCGAACTATTGGCTGATGCTAGTTAATATCTTGGATGAAAGTAGGTAAAAGAGTGAACGAGGAGCAAAAGCAGACACAGCATTTACATTTTCAATCACGTTTGGGATTTATTTTATTAGCCGTAGGTTGCGCAATTGGCTTGGGCAATATTTGGCGATTTCCATACATGGTTTATCAAAATGGTGGAGCTATATTTGTTGCCATTTACTTACTTTGCTTAGTGCTTATCGGGTTACCTGTGATGTTGTGCGAATTTGCCGTTGGGCGTAAGAGCCAAAGCACTTGTATAAAATCATTTACAGTCTTACAAGCTAAACCAACTTATAAATGGCCTTGGGTTGGCTATTTAGCTTTGACTGGTTGTGTACTTTTGTTGAGCTATTACGCCATGATTGCTGGCTGGATGCTGGATTATGTTGCTAATTATAGTAAAGACGTTGTTCGACCAATTCTACAGTTAAATACGTCAGCACTTGATCCAACGCAAGCTTTCACTAATCTGTTAGCTGATCCAATTCAGATGTTTACCTGGACCACAATCATACTGTTTGTTTGCGCTTTAATTTGTAGCCTCGGTTTCAACAAAGGTGTAGAAAAGCTGAACAAAGTCATGATGAGCATGTTGTTCGTGATTTTGTTGCTGTTAGCTCTAGTTAGTCTTAATTTGCCTGGAGCCAAACAAGCTATGCAATTTTATCTCTTACCAAATTTTGAGCAATTACATAAAGTTGGCTTAGTAAAAGTGATCTTTGCTGCTTTGAACCAGGCCTTTTTTACCCTAAGTTTGGGTGTATCTGCCATGGCTATTTTTGCTAGTCGGATTGGCAAAGAAAAAAGTCTCTTACATGAGGCTATGCAAATTGGAATTTTAGATACAATAGTGGCTTTATTAGCTGGTGTAATAATTTTCCCAGCCGCTTTCACGTTTAATATTAGTGCTGATGCAGGGCCGAATTTGGTCTTCGTTACTTTGCCTAGAATTTTTCAGGCCATGCCTTATGGCAACTATTTTGCCGTTTTGTTCTTCTTATTCATGACTTTTGCTGCCCTTTCAACGGTTTTAGCTGTATTTGAGAACATTATTTCTTGTGTGAAAGATATATGGAATTGTTCTAGGAGGACAAGCATTGCATTGACATTGGCCGTGCTTTTGTTACTTAATGTGCCAAATATTCTTGGCTTTAATGTCTTGAAGGGCTTTAAGCCGTTTGCCATATTCGATAACGTCATGGACTCAACGGACTATATTGTAAGCGCCAATATTTTGCCTTTAGGTTCGCTTCTATATGTGACTTTTTGCTGTAGCAAATTAGGTATGGGCTTTGCTGCTTTCAGAGCTGAGGTGAATCAGGGTAGTGGCCTAAAAATACCTAAAGCGAGCGAATATTATTTCAAATTTGTTTTGCCACTTTTAATTGTCGTTGTGTATCTGATGGCCTTGATCCGGGCTATTTAGCTAATTGCTGAGTGTTTTAGCTTATTTCTAGCTTAATGACTTGTATACTTAATATTGTTGTGCTTGCTTTGCGTACGTAGGATAGGATACGTTTGTATCTAGGTGTAAACACCTGATATAAAGCAAAGGAGCTGGAAATGAAAAATTTGAAACGTAACTGTTTAGCGCTTTTAATGGTTTCAGCTTTAGGTATGAGTAGTTTATTAAGTCCTAAAGCATTAGCTACGAACGATTCTATCCCTAATTCAGTGGGGGGAGAAGCTAACGAAAAGCTTGTAGATGACGTAAATAGGGGAGTTGCAAGTAAATCTGAACCTGATAAAGTGGCTATAAGTCAGGAAAATGCTAGCGAGAAAGAACTTGCTGAATCAGATAAGCCAGTGGAGGATAGAGAGCAATCCACAGCACCAGAAACAGAAGCTAAACTTGCAACGACTAGTACACCTAGCTCCGAAAAACTGCAAACTGAAGCTTCATTAGAAGCAAGAGCTAATGTTAGCGAGTTAAGGGAAGTAAAACCTGTTACTACATTAAGGGCGATTTATTTGAGTGGCAAAGATGGTGACGATGATAATGACGGATTAAGCTCGGCTACACAAGTAAAAACATTTTCAAAAGCTAGGGAGCTAGCAGTAGCAAATCCGAATATAACGAAAATCTATGTAAACAGCGAAACTGTAATCAGCGGCGAAATTAACCTAAGCGGTAGCAAGGCGCAAATTTATCGTGCCCCTGATTATAAAGGCTACTTATTCAAAGTAGAAACAAACACGGAAGCGAGCTTAAAAGATATTATTATTGACGGCAATCGTGAAAATGTAGTAGCTGAAAAATCCTTAGTATGTGTTTGTGGTACGCTCAATATAGTTGATGGCTGTGTTTTGCAGAACAATCAAGTTAAAGATAAAGATCCTAATAATGCAAGTTCAGGCGGCGCTATATATGCTTACAAAGGTACAGTTAACATGACAGGCGGTACTATCCAAAATAATGAAGCTACCTATGGCGGCGGCATTTATTTAGGTACAGCCAATATGCAAATGACAGGTGGCGTTATTAAGAATAATCTTGCCAAATTAGTGCGTGATAGAGCATACGGTCAGTATTATTCCGCTGGTGGCGGTGTGTTACTTTATAATGGTTCTAAGCTGCAATTTGGTGCTAATGCTGTCATTAAAGAAAATCGCGCCGATGAAGTTGGCGGTGGCATCAGTGTTGGCTCAAACCAATGGAGCGACGGTTATGATACTTTGACCATGACCGGTGGTGTGATCGAGGCCAATACAGCTGGAGCTTCTGGTGGCGGTATCTTTGTGCAGGCAGGTATGGTTAACTGTAAAATGGCAAAAGCCAACATCAGTGCCGGCATGATTATCAATAACAGCATGGATGGTAAAGGTGTAACGCAGAAAGAGTTTGGTGGCGGCGGTATTTATGTGAACGGTGGACCTGATGTAATGAAAATTCAGGGCCAGGACTACTATAACAAAAATGGCGAGTTGCATTTAACTAATGCTTTGATCACTGATAACCATGCTTCAGATACAGGCTCTGGTTTAGCAGCCTGCCCTGTTTCCAAACCCTATATGTATATTAAGGACGGCTGTATCATAGCGGGCAATCAGGCTCAAGGTAAGCAAGCTAAAGACATCTATATGCTCTCTTCCAGAAATTATGGTCTGCATAGCGGCGAAGCTAAATATGACATAGCTAAGCGTATGTTGGGTGGTACGCCATATGATTGGCATGATACCGACGGTAATCCTTTTCCCGATGATAAATTAAAAGGCACGTTGCCGAGTGGCAAAAGTATCGCACTCAATTCGCATGCTGTCGTAAGTGAGAAAGTCAAAAAATTAGCTAAAGTCATCATCAGCGGTAACAAATCAGCTACCCGTGGCGGTGGAATTGGCTCTAATGGCACGATTTATATGGGTGTAGATGAACCACGTAAGAATATTAAAGTTGTCAAAATATGGGCAGATGGCTTAAAGAGTGAAGATGTAGAAATTGAGTTAAGAGCAAAGTACGGTGAGCTTGATTGGTTGGTTGAAAAAGCAATTTTAGACAAAGCGCATGATTTTAGTCATACCTTTGAAGATCTGCCAGCTCAGGTTGATGGACAAGATATTGAAAAATTGGTCTATGTAAAAGAACTTAATTCTGAAAAGTATAAAATAAAGATTAGCAAGACAAACGAAGTTAAATTATTAGCATTTGAACTTAGCCGCCCACAATTTTTTACAGATGAAAGTAAGGGTAGCGCAGAAAAATATTATAAAGAACATCCAGAATATAAAGTGTTTGATGCAAATACAGGCAAGTGGCAGGATTTCAAGGTTAATTACATTTTGAAAGACAATAATGGAACCAAGTTAGCAAGCAGTACAATGACTATGACTGAAAATGCTACCCAATGGTCAGGAACAGCAAAATTTGAAAACATACCAATATATACTGCTAAGGCTGAAGTAAGCTATTATGACGCCAATGAAGGAGAGAACGCAAAAGGCTTAGAGCCTTGGCGATTAAATTATGATATTATCCTTGAAGTTAAGGGTGATACAACCCACATTAAGGTACCTAATTTATTGTTGCTTACTGGTAAAGATGCTAATTTGGCTAGCGCAGATAATCAGCAAGTGATACAGGTGAAAAATATTAAAGTAGAAGTGCTAAAGGGTAATAGATTGTTCAAAATTGAAGTAGTAAATAGCAAAACTGACAAGCCGCCAGTACCAACACCGCCAACCCCACCAACTCCACCAACTCCGCCAGCACCATCAATTCCACCTGTACCTTATATACCATCTGAACCAGTCAAACCTGGTCGGGTAGCTAAAACAGGTGAAACTACAGCAGTGCTTAGCCAATTAGGCTTGGCTTTCCTTGCAATAGGTGCATTGAGTTATAAGCGTAAACATTAATTCGTGACTAAATTTAATCTAGCCGAGCAGCCGTATATGGCTGCTCTTGTTACATTCAGCAGCACTTGAATACATATTTACAAATTATTCTAAATTTGAAATTGCAATGCAATTGATGCTATAATTGGTGGCAAGAATGAATGATCATTTCTTAATAACTGACATATTTTATGCCTAGAAAAGAAGGCATCGACGTGACTGTTTTTAAGTACAAAACCAAACAGCGTGAGGCAATCCTGAATTATTTACGCAAGAACACAGAGCCATTAACAAGCTCCCAATTAGCTGCTGTTTTACAGAAAAAGGGCTATGTAGCTAGCCTGACAACTTGTTATCGCCATTTGGAAGCTTTGTATCGTGAGGGCAGAGTTGAGAAATACTTTTTGCCTAACGAGAAATCAGCCTATTATCGCTTTGTATTTGAGGAGGATGAGAAAGACGTCCATTTCCATCTGAAATGCATTAATTGCGGACGCTTGGATCATATGACCTGCGACCAAACAGTAGAGATCATGCAACACATCTTCAAAGAACACGGCTTTCAGATCGATTTTGAGATGACTTTCATCTATGGCCTCTGCAAATTTTGCCAAAGCTAAACATTAATGAGGTGCAAAGCACTTGATTAAACAAGCCATATCTCAATTTAAGCACATGGCCGTAGCTAGCCACAAAGCTGTCAAGCAATTTTTTGCTATCTTTTTAACTTTAATTATGCTGCTTACAGCTTGCAAAGCTGAGAATCATGCGCCCAAATTGGCGAACAATTCAGCTCACTCTGATAAACAACCAGAACTAAAGCTAGTTGCAACTGCTTTCCCAGCTTATGACTTAGCCAATACTTTATTGTTCACGCAAATTAAAGCTGATTCAAAGCTTGAGCATGGACAACCCAATTTACCCTTTAAGCTCAGCTTGGAATTACTTAGCAAAGCTGGCTCAGATCCGCACACATTTGAACCGTCAGTGCAAACGAGTTTAAGCTTAGAACAAGCTGACATGTTACTTATGGTAGGTGGAGAGTTGGATTTGCAATTTGCACGTCTATTAAAGAGCCTAAGTGAGACAGCCAAAGCACATTTGACCGTTTTTACTTTGAGTGAACATGTGGATTTATTGGACCAGGATACAGCCACAAGTATAGAAGCACAAGCTGTCCAAGCTCCGATAAAGGATGTTCATATTTGGCTTTCAACCAAACGTCAAATTACTTTATTAAAGGCTTTGGGCCAACAGCTTATAGCCAAGGTTCAGCAAATTTATCCAGATTATTTGCCTGCTTTTAAGACCTATCTCACCAAACAGCTAGAGGCTTGGCTTCAGCATTGGCAAGCGCTAGATCAAGCGTATACAGACTGTTTTCAGACAGCTAGCAAGCGAACTTTAGTTTTTGCTGATCGCTTTCCTTTGCGCTATCTCTGCCATGACTACAATTTGGAGGCCAAAGCGGCTTTTAACAGTTGCAGCCATCAGCTAGATCCTAATTTGCAGACATTGACGAATTTGCATGACTTTGTTTCTCAAAATGACATTCGTCTAGTTTTTTACACAGAATTTGGCCAAGCTAAATTAGCCCAGGTTTTGACAGACAGTACAGTTGAAATTACAGCCACACAAGCTGAAGCTTATCTTAAGACTTTGTCCAAACATAACGTTCAACGTTCCCAAACAGAGCTAGCGCGAGAGTCATCAATTGAGCTAGGAAGAGAGTCAAAGGCGTCAACTGAGACAGGAACAGTAGAGTCAGAGCCTGAGACGTCAGTGGAGGAGAAAAGAGACGAAGTGCCAGCAGCTTCAACTGAGCCTAAAAAGTTAGCCAAACGCTACATAGCTTTGTTTAGAACAGGCCACACAGTTAGCCAAGTTGAGTTAGAGAACTCATTTACGCTGTTCGAACTTTTAAAAAGTAATTTGGCTTTATTGGACTTAGCGACACACGATTATGTTTTGGAAAGGGGAGCCTTGGATGCTTAAATTGGAAGCTGCGAGCTATACATATAACGACAATCATAAGGCAATTTTTACTGAACTTAACTATGAGTTTGTTGCAGGTGGGCGTTATATTTTGCGGGGCAAAAATGGTAGTGGCAAAAGTACATTGATACAGATTCTTGCAAATAGGCGCACTTTGACAAGCGGTAGACTTATTTCGGAAGCTAAAAGCGTGATCTACCTCCCTCAGCAATTACAGTTAGCTGACGGCTTCATTTATACGGCCAAAGAATTTTTAAATAACGCAATTGAACTTATTAAGCGCCAGCAGAAACATAAAAGCAAGTTAAAGCTAAATGCACCAAACATGCTTGCTAATTTAGCTAAACGTTACACAAGCTTAGTTAATGATTTTAAGTTAGAGACAAGCTTGGAGCTGCCAGTTAGCGCCTTATCTTTCGGCCAAAAACAGAAGCTGTTATTGGTGCGTGCTTTGTTAGGCCAGGCTGATTTATATTTAATGGATGAAGCGTGGAGTAGCTTAGATCAAGCCACGATTCAGAAATTACCAGCCATTTTTGCCAAATATATTGTCGCTAATAGTTGCCTAATTCAAATCAGTCATGATCCAGAAAATCTTTGGTCTGATTACACCTGCTTGCATTTTCCTCTTTTGACCGAGGTTAAGAAATGATAGATTTTCTACAAATTTTAGCGTATCCCTTTGTAAAAAGAGCCATTATAACAGGTAGCCTGCTTGTCATTGCTTGTGCGCTAGTTGGCTCTATTTTGCTAAGCAAACGGCTTGCTTTGCTTACTCAAAGTTTGGCGAATGTAGCTTTTTTAGGTGTAGCGCTAGGCACGCTTACACAGTTACCAAGTATTTTAGTTAGTTTGGGCTTAGTTACTGCAACTAGCTATGAAGTTTTTCAGCGGCGGGAAAGAACAAAATTGCTGACAGATAGCTTATTGGCACTTTTAAGTAATGTCGCTCTAGCCTTAGGTATTTGTTTGATTGCCTACACTCAGGGCATGACGTTAGATATTTGCAATTTTATGTTTGGCTCAGTGCTAGTGATTGAACAGGGCGAAATGTTCGTGATAATTGCTTTGTGTTTGGTCGTTATAGCAGCTTATTTTTGGCTAAAGCCATATCTCTTTGCTTGGCAGCTGGACGCTGAGTTCTATTTAGCAGCCAAATTATTACCAGTTAAGTTAAATCTAGCAATTGCTATGCTGTTAAGTTTCTTATTAGCCGCTGGCTTAAAAATCATGGGAACATTGCTTCTATCGGCGCTTTTACTCTTACCACCACTTACCGCTAGACAGTTAGCCAAAACAGAGAGACAGGCGCAAATTTACAGCCTTTTCGTTGCATTATTGGGCTTTTATCTCGGCTTGTTCATTTCGTATCAGCTGTATTTGCCATCAGGGGCAGCGATTGTGACGGTGCATGCTTTAATTTTTGCTTTGGTTAAACTAGTTATAGTCATTAAACAAAAGTTAGCTACTAAAAAAGTTAAGTTTAATAAACATTTAGCTATCTTTATTGGGCTTGTTTTTTTTAGCTTAAGTTTGTTAAGCGCTTGCCAAAAGGCCAAGCAGACAGAGGCCTTAGCTGATGTGTTCAAAAATGCTAAATCGCCATTTTATACGGCTAAGGGTGAATTAGATTTTGAACGTAAATTAGGGGCAGACAAACAAAATAGTATTCGAACTGAGCATCTGCCAACGGGCAAGGCCGAAGATGGCAGCGACTATTTGCCAATTTATGAGAAGCAATTTGTGCTCTTAACCAATGAAATTTATGCAAATTACAAAAATTATTTGAATCAGACCATTGCCTACGAGGGTGTATTTGTTAGCCTATATGACAAAGCTAAGCAAATAACACGTTATTTCGTCATTCGCTATGGTCCAGGTTGCTGCGCCTATGATGGTATGCCTGGCTTTGAAGTTAGATTTCCTGAACACTTTAATGTGAGCCAATACAAAGACAAGGATTGGCTGTACGTCGAGGGTAAATTACAAGTCAGCCATGAGGATGATGCAGATTATCTTTATTTGATGGCGAAAAAGGTCGAAACAGGCCGGCCAGAGGGCTTAATCAACGTAAAACATTAATCGCCTAATTCTTGAATAATCGCCTAAAAACATGGCATAATTAGGCGAAAAGCGAGGAAATTAAGCGAAAAGCAAAACAAAGCCCGTACAATTGTACGGGCTAATTAATTTTTACAGTTATAAGGCTAATTAGCAAACTGTTATTGCTCTGGCTTTTTCAACCAATCTGGATGCAAGAAATTCTTATTATAGAAATTAGAATTTTGTCTAAAGGCGTCATTGAGCTTATCTAAGCCAATTTGCTCAGCCAAAGTATCTTCCTGACTGAATAAGTTCGTGCCGAGAGCCAACTTGTTACCATCAATTTCAACGCCCAAAGCAGCGAGGGTAGTTGGGAACATATCCATCGTAACTGCTGTACGGTTTTTCAATTTGAGCTTACTCTTGTCCATATCAGCTAAAAGCGGGTTGATGATACAGTTGTAGACAGATGGCTTTTCATTTGGCAGATAACGCTTGTGATAATCAGGCGCCATTGTGAAGTGGTCACCCACAATGATGATGGTTGTGTCTTTGTAGAATGGCTGCTCTTTTACCCAGTCGATGAATTCGTTGATCATCTTGGAAGCGCCGACTAGCACTTCGGCATATTTATCATCTGGATACTTATCGCTAGTGTAACCAGGTGTTGGCCAGCCTTCTGGACCGTGTGTATCCATGAGTTCCAATTGCAAATTGAATGGTTGGTCTGATTTAGCTAACTCAGTCAACTTTTCTTTGGCAAAACCAAAGAGTTTCTGATCTTCTACGCCCCAGAACTTGAGGTAATCTTTAGGCACCTTACCAGTTTCGCGGAGTGTGTTTAAGTCAATAACTTCATAATTACCATGTTGGAGGAACCAGTTTTCCTGACGGCCAAATTTAGCAGAAGCGCCAGACAAGAAGACGTTCTTGTAACCAACTTTTTCTAAAATATCGCCCAAATTCCATGCACCAGGTAAAAAGGCACCAGGAGGAGTGTCATTTGGCTCTCTAAATGGTGTAATCCAAGGTAAACCGCTCATCTGAGCCACCATTGAACCTAAAGTATAGGTAGCTGTTTGGACTGGAATAAAGCCGCCAGCTTTGTTGTTTAGGGAGAAAGAGTAATTTTCGTTGGCTAATTTCGTCAACTCAGGAATTAAGTTCTCTTTCATACAACCGCCGTTAGCTGGATCTTGGTAAGAAGCTTCCATCGATTCAGACCAGATATAGATGAGGTTATGTTTCTTTTCGGGGAATTTTAATTTAACCTCTTTAGTTGGTACGTAGTAATCAGCAATCAAAGTGTTTTCGTGCATACGGCTGTAGACATAGTGGCTGATACCTGTATAGCTTTCAAAGCTGTAACAAGAAAGCACACACAATATAACAGCTACACAAGAAATAGCGATATGCGCCTTTCTTTGCTTGTTTGCTGTGAGTTGCTTAGCCTTTTTCCAAGCGTAAATTGTAGCCAGCCAAATGATTAAAGCCGGTAAAAAACTGAAACAGAGATATTTAAGATAATAGGCGAAAGGTGTGCCAGATTGTGGCGACAAAAATTGCATAAGCAGTGCGTCAGGGGCCACTTTACCAAAGACCATAGCCATATAAATTGGCGTACAGCCTAAAACTAGAATGCCCAAATAAATAATCAGGCCTAGATAGCGTAAAATTTGCTTAAAAAAAGTTGTCTTTTTCATTTCCTAACTTCCTTATTTTAGAAAAATCACCTTATTGTACTCTACTTATTAGGCAAACTCAAATTAGTAGCTTAAATTGCGAATAATGCCTAGGAATTGGCATATAGAAGCCATGGCAAATGGTTATTTTGGCAAAACAAGTTTATATAAAATATTTGGCAACTTATTTAAACTGGAAAGAATCTGCATAAGCTTTTAGCTGAGCTGAAACAGATCCAATCAGGTGGATAAGTGTGTAACAAAACGCAATCTGCTGCAGGCTTACGTAATGAAGCTGTAATTTAATTAGCTTATTCTCTCGGGAAAGTAACATGATTGTCATGAATCAGCCGCCTAAAACTGCATTTACAGCGAAAAGATGTGGAATTGTGGACAATTTTCGTGCTTTAATAGGCTTTTTTGGACGAAATACAGGCATAAGCTTAGATTACTAAATTTAGAAAATGTAATGTGGATAATTAACTTAGATTGTAAGGTATTTATGCTGAAATTAAGGTGTTCAGGCTGAAGCTTAGACATTGAAAAATATAAGAAGTAGGCTAAGCTGTGCCTGAAATTAAGGGCTTAGACTTAGCTTATTAAGTTGGCCTTTTAACGGCCTAAATGTTTTAGAGACTTTTACAATATCTTAATCGTAAAGTGCGCTGATACGCCTATCATTGAACTAGAGCTCATGAAAGAGGTGCAAGCGATGTTAAATGGAGCCTTCGTGTTGGCAGCTGGTACTAGTAGCCGTATGGAATCTAGGACGAGCAAGTTGTTGCAAAAAGTAGCTGGTCGACCGATGATTTTGTGGGTGAAAGAAGCGTTGAAACAAGCCGGCGCAAGCGAACAGGTTTATGTCGTTGGTTATCAACAAGCTGAAATTCGCAAAACTGTTGGCGAGAACATGATTTACATGTTGCAGGAACGCCCACTTGGCACAGGTCATGCCACGGCCAAAGCAGCAAGTTTCTTGGAGGGCGTTGATGGCGCAATTTTAGTTTGTCCAGCTGATATACCATTGATTCGTCCACAGACATTAGTTAAGCTTGTCAGACGCTTTGAAGAAACGAAATGTGCTTGCGCTTTTCTAACAGCTCATATAGCCAAAGAACTCAATTTGACATATGAAGAAGTTTGCCGTGATAGTAACGGCGAAGTTTGCGATTTGAAATCAGCCCCGAAATTTAATCAATCAGTTGATTTCTTCACTGAAAGTGGTGGCTTCTTTAGTCGTAGCCGTAATTTGACACCTAGAATGCGTAACGACTTAGTTGAAGTTTCAAGCGGCATTTATTGCTTTGACACAAGCTTATTGTTGTCCGCATTAGGCAAAATTGGCGCTAAACTCGGCAATGATCGACCTTATGAATTGAGCGATATTATCAAATTGTTATTAGCTGATGGCCAAAAAGTTGAAACAGTTGAAGCTTATTCGCTGGAAGTTTTAGGTGTTAAAACTAGAGCGGAGTTGGATGATGTAATCTATATTATGAACCAGCGTATCTGTGATTATCACATGCTGAGAGGTGTGACAATCGTTGATCCAGATACCTGCCAAATTGACTATGATGTTAGAATTGGCGCTGATACAGTCGTTGGGCCTAACGTTGTGCTTTTGGATGGCTGTCAGATTAGCACGAACTGTGAAATAGGACCGTTTAGTACATTGAAATCAGCTATAATTGGAGCTAATACCAAAGTTGAACGAGCAGTTCTAACTGAGTGCAAACTAGGTCAGGACAACAGAATTGGCGCTTTTACAGAAATTAGACAGTCGGTACTTGGCGATGATTGCCAGGTTGACAGCTTCTCACTTGTGCAAAATTCAGAGCTGCAAGCGCAAAATCTAGTTAACGACCATGTATCATTGACTTACATTAAGTCGGAAAAAATGCAAGAATATAAAAGTGGCACCGTTTTAAGAAATCATTTGAGCCAAAAACAGGAAGAACGGCGCGAGAAAGAGAATATTAGGAATAAACAGAAATGACAGAACATTTAATCGTCGGGTTAGGCAATGTAGGGCGTGAATATGAACTTACATGGCACAACTTGGGCTTTATTATGTTAGATAGCTTGGCTGAGGAATATAAGCTAAGCTTTAGCACTATCAAATTCAAAGGCTATTTTCAGAAATTCAGGCTGGGCGATGAACAGTTTTATTTGTTAAAGCCAGTTACATACATGAACAATTCAGGTGAAGCGGTCAAAGCTTGCCTAGATTATTTCAAGCTAGAGCCAGAACAGCTTTTAGTTTTGTATGATGATTTTGAACTACCGTTTGGCGACTTGCGTTATCGAGACAAAGGTGGCGCTGGCACACATAACGGTATGAAGTCGATTGTTCAACACGTGAAGTCGACTAATTTCCCGCGCTTACGAATCGGAGCTGGTCCTATTCCTGAACAATACAGCATAGTTGACTTCGTTTTGAGCAAAATTCCAAGCCAAAAACAACAGGCTTTGCCGGCTTTAGCGAAACGCATACAGACATTTGTGCAGGCTATGGGCAAGAGCAATGCCAAACAGGCGGTCAATGTTTTGCATAGCCAAAATGCCAGCACTTTAGCAAAGTTAGCTGAACGCCAAGCCAAATTGCAGGCCAAAGCAACCAAGCAGCAAATTGAAGCTTCCATACAGCAAACTGAAGAAGCCAAATAGCAGACAAAAGCAATCAAGCTGTAAATGGAAGTAGAAAAATAGCAGACAGGATTAGTTAAACAATTAAGTTAGACAGATGAAGATTAGGTTAAGGGCCAATTTTCAGAAGAAGGCATTAAGGCGAAGAAGGTATTAAGTCAGAGTAGATTATGGATGAAATGCAAGAATTATTAGCCCAGGCGGGCAATGACTCTAATTTTGTCAAATTGTTAAATGCTTGCAAGACAGATAAAGCAGCTCGTTTCAACCTAAATGGTTTGTTTGAAACGCAAAAATATTATCTCGTAGCTGCACTTGCCAAGCAAGGCAAACGGACATTGGCTATCTTGTTGGATAGCGAATTTGCCGTGCAAACTTGGCAGGCGGGCTTAGCTACATATTGGCCAGCTGACAAACTTATTACCTTTCAGCCACGCACAATTAATTATGGCACAGTAGATAGCGTAAGTCAGGAAGATAGCTGGCAACAGATTGCAAGCTTGAATGCTTTATTGCAAGTGAAAGCTAAAAAAGAGCAAGTTATTATACTTGTAAACGGACAAGCTTTATTTGACCCGATTTTGCCACCTAGCGCCTTAAAGGATTTAGCGTTAAATTTGGAAGTTGGCCAAACTATTAGTCCGACTGATTTGGCGAAAGAATTAGTCAAATTAGGCTTCAAACAAGTTAGTTTGCCAAGTGTGGCAGGCGAGTTTGCTAAGCGTGGCGATATTATCGATTTAATTACAACTGACACATATAGCCGAGATTTGGGCTTGCGTCTTTCATTCTTTGACATTGAGATTGACCAGATCAAGTATTACCAATTAGCCAATGCTAGAGCCTGTGAACAGCTGAATAGTTGCCAAATCTTGCCTGTAAAAAGCTTGTGCCTACAAGAAACAGATTGGCAGTCATTATACAAGCGCCTGGAAACGGAACTTGCTAGTTACAAACGAAAAGTGCAAATTTTGCGCAAGCTTGAAAAGGCCAAAGCTACTAGCATTCAGCAATTAGAGAAACAAATTGAACTTCTAAATAGCGATATAGCCAAAATCAGCGAGCGTGTTTATTTCCCGAGCCTGGAAGCTTATCTACCGCTTATTTACAAAGAGGATAATAACTTCTTTGCCTACCTTGAACAACTTAAAGCTGTTTTACTGGTCGACGAATTAATTAGCGTTACGAAAAGTATGGCTGCTTATGGCAAACAGTTAGCTTTGGATAGTGCTATCTGGTTGGAACAGGGCAAAAGTATTCCTCTAAAAATTGAGCAGATGCATAGCAGTGATGAGATATTGGCTCTGCTGAACAAGCAAACTCAGCTTGTGAATTTGGCATGCTTCCAGACAGCGAACAATGGCTTTGCTGAAGCTGAGACGTTGAGTATAAGTGGGCGAGAAGCTGAAAGCTTGAAAATTGGTGAGAAAAACAAGACGCTAATTGATAAAATTGCAAATTTGGAGAGCTATCGTGCCGAGCAGTATCAATTTTATGCCTTTGCGCCAACTGAAGCACAAGCCAAAGACTTGCAAACATATCTGTCTGAAAGTGCGGAAATTACGTGGATTGTCAAAGTAGCTGAGCTAAAACAAGGCTTTAACTATCCAGCAGCTAGAATTATGCTCTTTGGCCAGAACGAGCTATTACAGAAGTGGCAAATCAAAAAACAGGGCCATTTAACGAAGAAAAACCGTACGCAGATGATTGATTTTTTCAATGATTTGCATGAGGGCGATTGCGTCGTGCATGAAATACACGGTATTGGCCTGTATCGAGGCATAAAGACGGTTGAAACAGCTGGTGTTAAGTCAGACTATTTGTACATAGAATACGCTGGATCAGACGTTCTTTATCTACCAATGTCAGCTGTCGATCAGCTGCAAAAATATATAGGCAGCAAAGACACAGCACCGAGATTGTCGCATTTCGGGGGCCATGATTGGGAAAAGCTGAAGGAACGTTCACGCGCTAAAATAAGGGAGCTTGCTACCAATTTATTGGACCTTTACGCTAAAAGACGCCAGATCAAAGGCTTCAGTTTCCCTAAATTCGAGAGTGCCGAGCAAGCTTTTAGCGCTAGTTTCCCCTATGTCGAAACGAACGACCAACTACAAGCTTGGGCTGATGTTGAACAAGATATGGCAAGTTCGATAGTTATGGATAGAATCATCTGTGGCGATGTTGGCTTTGGCAAAACGGAAGTTGCCTTTAGAGCTTGCTTCAAAGCAATTTTAGCTGGCAAACAGGTGGCTTTCATTGCACCTACGACAGTGCTAGTTGAACAGCATTATGAGAATTTTTTAGAGAGAGTCAAAGAGTGGCCGATTAATGTCGGCTTGTTGAGCCGATTCAGTCCGCCTTTGCAAGAAAAACGGGTCTTAAAAGAACTTACAAGTGGCGATTGCCAAATTGTCTTTGGTACGCACCGCTTGCTTAGCAAAGATGTAAAGTTTCATGACATAGGCTTACTGGTTGTGGATGAAGAGCAGCGCTTCGGCGTGGATCATAAAGAGCAATTAAAAGAACGCTATCCATCCGTTGATGTTCTAACTTTGTCAGCTACACCAATTCCACGCACTTTGCATATGGCCTTATCTGGCATTCGGTCAATTTCAACTTTGCAAGAAGCGCCGCTTGATCGAAAACCGGTCAAAACTTATGTTTTGGAGTATGATGCGGAACTTATTAAAGCTGCTATTTTAAGAGAAAAAGCAAGAGGCGGTCAGGTCTTTTATCTCCATAACAACATTAAGACTATCTACAAAAAGCAAGCTGAATTACAAGCTATGTTACCTCAGCTTAAGATAGCCGTTGCACATGGCAAACTGAATGAAACAGAGCTAGAAACAGAAATATTTAATTTTGTGAATCAGGAGAGCGATGTTTTGCTCTGCACGACCATTATTGAATCGGGCATTGATATGCCAAATGTGAATACCTTGATTATCACGAATGCTGATCAACTAGGCTTAGCGCAATTGTATCAGCTGAAAGGCCGTGTCGGACGCTCTAATCGCCAAGCCTATGCCTATATCACTTACCAACCAGATCGTATTTTGACAGAAGAAGCGAGAAAAAGAATCAAAGCAATTGCTGAATTTACAGAATTAGGTTCTGGCTTGAAAATTGCCTTGCAAGACTTGGAAGTTCGTGGTGCTGGCAATTTGATCGGTGCGGAACAGCACGGGCAGATTGCAGCTGTTGGCTATGATATGTATTGCAGAATGCTAGATGAGGAGTTACAGCTAGCTAAGCAGAGACAGGCGGAAAAGATTCGTGACTTGCAAGTTACTGATACTTCTTCCGAACAAACTCAAAGTCAGCGCAAATTGTTAGATGCGAAGAATGAGTTAGACGAAGCTAATCAGGCATACCTAAACAGTCATAAGTGTCAAATCAACTTGAAATTGAATGCTTATATCGAACGTGAATTAGTCAGCTTGGAGAGTGAGCGCATCGAGCTTTATCGCCGTATCAGCCAACTCAAAAGTTACTTTGACTATGTCGATTTAAGTGATGAAATTATTGACCGTTTCGGTAATTTGAGCCCGAATATCGAGAACTTGCTTGATATAGCTTATGTTAGAAGTGCGCTTACTAAATTAGGCGTGAGCGAATTAAACAGTCTGCCGAGGCGTCTGGAGCTTAAATTCAAAGCTAATCGCCCGTTAGATATGCAGAAGCTCAGCAAGTTGCTAAATGATGACAAACTGAAACGGGATTTGCATTTTTTAGCTAGTGAGCCACCGATGCTTGAAATTGTGGTTGCGAAGCAACTTAGCGAAAGAGAGCGTTTGCGCTTATTAAAGAATTTGTTGGTCAGAACGCTTGAACACGCGTGAATAAGGAGAAATTACAAAAATTTGCTGAATATCCCTAGAATTAGGGCTATTTTGTCGCTTGCTAAATTGTAATGGCCGCTGATTTTTGTTAAGATAGCTACTTGTGTTTGTAAGAGATAATCTTAAATAAATATTAGCAAGGGGATGAAAAAAGATGCACGGCATAGCTTTTGATAATCAGAAATACTTAGAGTTACAATCTGCTTATATTCGCGAAAGAATTAGCAAATTCGACAACAAGTTGTATTTGGAATTTGGTGGTAAATTGTTCGACGACGAACATGCAGCTCGCGTTTTACCAGGCTTTCAACCAGATAGTAAGTTGCAGATGTTACTGAAATTGAAAGATCAAGCTGAGGTCATCGTTGCTATCAACGCAGCAGATATTGAGAAGAAAAAGATTCGTGGCGATTTGGGCATAACTTATGATTTGGAAGTTTTGCGCTTGATCGATGCTTATCGAGCTGTTGGCCTTTATGTTGGTTCTGTCGTTATTACGCAATTTGAGAACCATCCAGCTAGCGTTAAGTTCCGCGAACAATTGAACAAGTTGGGCGTGAAATCTTATGTCCATTACAAAATTGAAGGTTATCCTAACAACCTTAAACACATCGTCAGCGAAGATGGCTATGGCAGAAATGAGTACATTGAAACAAGCCGTCCATTAGTTGTTGTTACAGCTCCTGGCCCAGGTTCAGGCAAGATGGCAACTTGTTTGTCTCAGCTTTATCAAGAGTTTAAGCACGGCGTCAAAGCAGGTTATGCGAAGTTTGAGACATTCCCTGTTTGGAATTTGCCTTTGAAGCATCCTGTTAATTTGGCTTATGAGGCAGCCACAGTTGACTTGAACGATGTCAACATGATCGACCCATTCCACCTAGAAGCTTATGGCGTGACAACCATCAATTACAATCGTGATGTTGAGATTTTCCCTGTCCTAAAAGCTATGATGGAGCGTATTTCTGGTAACTGCCCTTACAACTCACCAACTGACATGGGTGTAAACCAAGTAGGTAATTGCATCATCAATGATGAGTTGTGTAAAGAAGCTGGCCGTGAAGAAATCGTGCGCCGTTACTACAAAACCTTGCAATTAGTCAAAGCAGGCTCTTTGCCACCTAGCGCTTTGGACAAGATTGAGTTACTGATTTCTCAAGCTGATACAAGCTTGGAAACACGTAAAGTTGTGAAAGTGGCCAATGATAAGGCTGCCAGCGCCAATACCAATGCTATGGCAATTGAATTACAAGATGGTACGATTGTAACAGGCCGTAGAACGAGCTTGTTGGATGCACCAGCTGCTTGCTTACTTAATGCCTTGAAAGTCTTAGGTAAGATTGACGATAACATTCCGTTAATTTCGCCACATATCATTGCGCCAGTAACAGAGCTCAAGATTAAGAGCTTAGGTAATAACAATCCGATGTTGCATTTGGACGAGGTTCTGATTGCTTTAGCAATTTCAGCCACAACTAACCCTTTGAGCCATGTCGCTTTACAGCAATTAGCTAATTTGAAAAATTGCGAAGCACATTCCACCGTTATTCTAGGCAATATGGATCAGAATGTTTTGCATAAATTGGGCTTGAATGTGACGAATGAACCGAAGTTCAGAACGAAGAAGTTATATCACTGATAAGAAGCTAGCCAAGAGGCTAGCTTTTTTAATGTTTATTTTATCGCTAGATTATATTTTAGGCTTAAATTGCATGGTATTATAAAAAGATAGAAGTAGATTAGATATGAAAGAAGGTGGCGTGCATGGCACATGCAGATGACTTGTTTATTGAAACATGTAAAAAGATTTTGGACGAAGGCCATATGGATCTTAATGCCAAGGTTAGACCTAAATGGGCTGATGATGGTAGCAGCGCTTACACCAAAAAGGCGTTTGCCGTTGTCAATCGTTACGATCTCAGTAAAGAATTTCCTGCTTTAACATTGCGCCCAATTCCTTTCAAAAATTGCATTGACGAATTATTGTGGATTTGGCAACGCTGCTCGAACAATGTGCATGACTTACATTCACACATTTGGGATGCTTGGGCTGATGAAACAGGTAGCATCGGTAAAGCTTACGGCTATCAATTAGCGAAGAAATACGATTGGCCAGAAGGCAGAATGACGCAGGTAGAGAAAGTGCGTTACGATTTGAAGCACAATCCTCAATCACGCCGTATTTTGACGAGCATCTATGACTTTAACGACCTTAACGAGATGCATCTATATCCATGCGCTTATTCTATGACTTTCAACGTGGTAGGAAATAAGCTCTGTGGTATTTTGCATCAACGCTCGAACGATGTCTTGGTGGCTAACAACTGGAATGTTGTACAGTATGCAATTTTGTTGCACATGTTAGCTATCGATGCCAATTTGGAAGTAGGCGAGCTTGTACACGTGATTGCTGATGCGCATATTTACGATCGCCATATCCCGATTGTGGATGAATTGATCAAACGTCCAACCTTCAAAGCGCCTAAGCTTTTAATTGATCCTGATGTTAAGTCGTTTGATGACTTTCAAGTCAGTAGCTTTCAATTAGAGGATTATCAGCATAACCCACAAATTAAGGGTATTCCGGTTGCTGTTTGAGGTGTGAAATGGAAAATTTGACATTGGTGGCAGCGATTGATAAGAATTTGGCTATCGGTTACAAGGGCGAACTTTTGGTGAGGATTAAGTCCGACTTAAAGCATTTTAAGGAGCTTACACTGGGCCAGCGCGTGATATATGGCAAAAATACGTTATTGACTTTTCCTAACGCAAAGCCGCTAAAAGGGCGGGAAAACGTGATTTTGGCCCCAGCTGATTTTGTTGTAGCTAGTGAGGCTGAACGGCCTTGTCAGGTTTGTCATTCTTTGGCTGAGTTAGAAACGTATTTAGCTAGTTGCGATGATAAACTGGTGAACTTTGGCATCGGCGGTGCATCTGTGTATGCTCAGCTTTTACCTTTTGCAACGGCTTTGGAATTAACTGAGATTGATCATGCTTTCCAAGAGGCTGATACTTATTTCCCAGACTTTAGGTTAAGTTTCATAAAGACAGAGTGTACAGATTACATGCTTGATACGGAAACTAATTTACAGTATCGTTATGTGCGCTATGAGCGGGTGCGACGCTAATAAATTAAGCTTTGTTTACATTATGCTGTGCCTGAGATGTGCTAAAATGAGGGCAAAGCACAAGGCGAGTTGTTGACTTGGCGTGTGCCAAGTTAGCAAAGCCTGAGAAGGAGTAGCTTATATGAATATTTGGCATGACATTGAAGCAAGCAAGGTTAAACCTAATGCGTTTGTGGCAATTGTTGAGATTCCTTATGGTTCCAAGAATAAGTACGAATTGGATAAGAAAACAGGCTTGTTGCGCTTGGATCGTGTTCTTTTCACCTCTACGCACTATCCAGCTAATTATGGCTTTATTCCTTTGACTTATGCTAATGATGGCGATCCGTTGGACGTGTTAATCTTGAGCCAGGTCAAGTTACACCCAATGATCATGGTTGATTGCCATCCAATTGGTGTGATTCGCATGATTGATCAGGACGAAGTGGATGATAAAATCATTGCAGTGCCAGATCATGATCCGAACTATTCGCAGTATCGGGATATTAGTGAAGTGCCAAGTCACGTGGCAAGTGAGATTATTCATTTCTTCGAAGTTTATAAGAATCTAGAGCATAAATCTACTACGACGAGTGAGGCGATGGGCGTAGATGTTGCTAAGCAAATCATTTTAGAAAGCATTGAGCGCTATCAGGTACACTTTCGTGGCAAATGCTCTGAGGCTGAAAAAGCTGAGATGAAGAAGCAGGCTGGCTTGTAATTTGGCTTCGATTCACTTAATAAGTTAGTGAGTTACTAAAGGCTGTCTACATTGCTGTAGGCAGCTTTTTTGGTTGGTGGTGAGCTTCGAAAGTTAGAAATTTGATGATTGGGCGCTAGATGCGTTGGTACGGTAGCTTATGTAATAGCGATAACGATGTGGATTTTTGACGACTAATCAATCAAAAAGGATTAAATAATTTAATTTGATGCTTAAATATGGATAAAAGCGTGCAAAATTAGTGAATCTATACTATTATAAGCTTATATCAGCGCAGTAATTTATTACTGTTAGCTTCTTTATTTGCGAGGAAGGTGCTATACCCCCTTTTTCTATGCACCTTCCTTTTTGCTGGAAGCAGCTTATTTAGAACTTATAGAGTTTATTTGATTGACTACTTATAGCGTGTAAAAGCTTGAGAATTGGTGCGCTAACGTTTTTAACGTGAGCAAAATTTGATAAATGTGATGCAATTGTGACAAACAAGAGGGGGTAGTGAGAAAAGTGTGAATTAATATTAGTCAGCGCAATACGTATATTATTTATCAACTAATCTTAGGAAAAATTGAGTTAGCCTGAGGCTAACTGTAAGGGGTAACTAAAATGAAAAAAATAGTTGGTAAGTATGCAGCTAAGCTGACTGTTTTGCTGACAGCGTTAAGCTTGTTCGGAAGTACGCTCGCTTATGCTGAAGATTCTGCTGGGGCAAGTTCTGATGCAGAGTATCTTGAGAAAATGTCCAAAACAACAGTAGCTACACAGCTTGATAAGAACGATGAAGTTCAGATTGAACTTAAATTCCCAGGCAAAGAAGATGTGATGGCTAGCGATGTAGTTTTTGTCATTGATAAATCTTCTTCAGGTGTTTCAGTTGAAAAATCTATAGAGTTTTTAAATAATGTTAGGGATCAAGTTACAAAAAAAGGCTTAAAGGTAAAAGTTGGCGTTGTTAAGTTTAATCGGATAGCTGAGAAGTCAAAGCTGTTAGATATAAGCGAAAATTATGATACATTGATAGAATATTTAAATGAGAAGAAAAGTGGAGGAACTAATATTCATGCTGGTCTTCTAGAAGCAAAACGGCTGCTTGATGAGGATCAGGGCGTTTTGCCGCAGAATAAGCATGTTGTGTTGATTAGCGATGGCTTAACGTATTTGTATTGCAAAAATGATGACCCAAGTGTGGGGTATACTAGAACGTTTGGTACAAATGCAGGAACTCTTTACGATTGGTCCGCGCGTTTCGGAATTGGGCAGAACGATCAGGCAATGACAAAAGTCCTTTTTAAGGATGATGGAAAAGAATATACGTATAACTCAATTCAAGAGAATGCGACTAATTTTGCTAAGTATATGAATCATTACAAGGATGATGTTGAATATAGTAAATATGACGGAGTATTCCACAAGGATGAAGCTAATATAAATATTGACCCCGATACACCAGAAATGCCACATTCTAATGATCCGAATATAGCACCTAGTGAAGATGTTATGAAAATGCCAAGCAATTTATGGGTAGCATTCAAACGCGCCGATGAAACTTGGCAAGATATGAAAAATGAAGATTATAATCTTCACGTTTTCGCTGATAATGCGAATGCAACAGGCATAGGCAAGTGCTTCTTACAGTATTTAAATCGCTCTGATAATAGTGATATACAGACTTTTGACCCTGACTATCTCCAAAGATCTGTTCTTCAAATTGTCGACAAAGGCTCAACTTTAGTTGATACAATTGGCAAGCACTTTAACTTTGTAAATAATCCTAAGAATATTAGTTTACAGATTGGTCAAGATACTTTTAACGCCGAAAAAATCGATGGCAAAGAAAACGAGTACAAATTTGGCGATAAAGCGACATTGAAATATATGCCAGGAGATAATGAATCCATTACCTTGACATTGAACACTGCGCTTACACCTCAAACATATGCTTCATTGAAATACAGCGTTAAGTTAGATAAGGATAGCAATTTGCCGACAGAAGCAGGTACACATAAGCTAGCTACAAATGAGAGCGCTGTTTTAAAGGCTGTAGACGGAAATAATAAACCTCATGGACAGTTTGTGTTTAAATCACCAGAAGTAGATTACAGTGTAAGTCGCCCATGTCCAAAACCATGCCCAGAGCCAGAACCAGCTAAGCCAGATGTGATTCCATATGTAGCAAGTGATCCGACTGAGCCAGTTGTAACTGAAGTAGAAGAACCTAAGGTAGGTAAAGTTGCTAAGACAGGTGAACTTGCAGGTGTTTCTAGTGAATTAGGTTTAGTCGTATTACTAGTTGCTGGTATGATAGCTAATAAGCGCAAACATTAATTTGCTTACTAATATAAGGCGATTAAAGCTAGCTCAGATTAGTCTGAGCTAGTTTTTTATGCTGCTAAACATAGTGCTTTTAAATTAGAAAGCTATATAAGCTGTGCAGCTTTAGAGAATAACAGCCAATTCTTAAGACAACTTAACGAATAATCGTACGCATGCTTTTATGAACGAAAAGCTAATCGTCCGCATTTACGTTCGCGCGCGAACGAAAAATGGACGCAAAATGGTAGCAAAAGCAAATACAATTTGTTAGTGTAAGCGGTCGATATGGCTGCGAATGTCGGGAAATTAAGCAATTTTGGGCCTGGATACCTTGCGTTACGTTTGTTTTGCACAATTGTACTCGCTTTTGGCTTAGTGTCTGCTTTGACTTTAGCAAGCGTTTTAGCTGAGTTAATTAGTGCCATTTTTGACATGAGCGAAATTTTAAGTGCCATTATGGAACGTGTTATAATAGACGTCTTGCAACAGCCTGCCTTTAAGTGGTGGGCTGAACTTTATTTTAGAGTTAAGCAGATTAGGTGATGGGAGAAAATATGAGTGAAATTAAAGCAGCCTTTTTTGACATCGATGGAACTTTAATCGAGAAAGGCACGCATTATTACGCAGAGAGTACGAAAGAAGCGCTTCAATCTTTGCAAGCTAAAGGAATAAAGACGGTGGTTTGTACAGGTCGCCATCCTGATGAGATTGCCAAAGAAGGCATGTTGAACGGACTTAGCTTTGATGGCTATGTGTATCTAAATGGTCAATTGGGCTTCATGGATGGCAAGAAAATTATTGAAAACGCGATAGATCCTCAAGATCTCTCAAAGCTGGAGATGTTTTGCAAAAATGAGCCAGCTAGTTGCATTTTGTTGGAAGAGAAGGATTATACATGCAACTTTGTTGACGAAGCAATGGTTGCTGGTCAGTCGTATATCGGCGCTTCTGTTCCGAAAATTCAGCTTTTCTATGACATTGCGAGGCGGAAAATTCTGCAAGCAATAGTTTTTGTCGATGCAGCGCAAGAAAAAAGACTGATGCAGGAATTGACCAAATCTAAGAGTTTGCGCTGGCACCAAACAGGTATCGATATTATTGCCAAAAATAGTGGCAAAGAAAGGGCGATGCAACAAGTTTGTGCGCATTTAAACATCAGCTCGGATAACTGTATTGCCTTTGGCGATGGTAACAACGATATGGGCATGCTGAAGACTGCCAAAATCGGCGTAGCGATGGCTGGCGCGCCAGAGATTGTGAAAGAGGCAGCTGATTTAGTAACTTCATCACCGCGCGAAGATGGCATCTTCAATGCTTTAAGAAAGTTGGAGATTATTTAGGCGCTTAGCTACATTTGGCATGATTAAAAGGATAGAGCCTTGCATAATTGTGTTTTGGTTAGTAGAAAAACGAGAAGCTTGGAAAAGCAAAGCTAGGCGGCGCTTATATTCAAGTGCAAAAAACGCGGGGCAATCAGTATGGCTAGATCTCGCTTAGAGGTAGCCTGTTCTGATATACTCCGCATGGACCTTATGCAAAAATCTTAGTCGTAGGTGGGATAATCTGGCACTTCAACTTTATCTACTTCCTTGTATGGAGCTAGCGTTGAAACCATACGCATTGGGCTGGAACTGCGATTGATACAATAATGTACTTCGCCTGGTTCGACATGGATAAAGTCACCTTTAGTCAGGTGGTTTAGATGGCCATTGATGTAGATGTCAATTTCTCCTTCCATAATATAAAAATTTTCCTCCATTTGCTCATGATAATGAGCAGGAAAGTCTTCTCCAGGACGAAACCGCACAATTGCAAATTTCATTCTAGGCCCTTTCATTAAATATTTTGGGCCTCCTTCATTGTTGAAGCGATATTCTTTTTCGGTTTCATTTAGTTTAAACATTTTTATCTCCTCGTTGCTTTATTTTTATGAATTTTGATTAATAGCCTGATTGGCGCCAGGGGCACACCACATATAATTTGTTATTCCTTTGTCACTTAAATCTAACTCTGTAGCGTAGACTTTACGCCACTTTGAATATAACTTGTCATATGTTTTGATGTTTTCTGTTTGCGGATAGAATGTTTTTTCAAATTGTACTAAGTGCTCACAACAAGCATTGAGATCGTTGTATAAGCCACAACCATAGCAAGCTAAGATTGCGGCACCGAGTGCGGTAGCTTCTTTAACAATTGGCCTTTTTACAGGTAGATTGGTAACATCTGCCAAAATTTGACAACAAAGATCACTTTGACTTGCGCCATTAGCAAAAATAAGTTCATTTGGCTTTTGCCCAGTTAAAGAAGCAACAGCGTTGATATGTCCTCGTGTAACCATGCAAGCATTCTCGAGCAAAGCACGATAGAATGTAAATATATTATATTTTGCAGCATCAGCTTTAAAATCGATGAATGAACAAGCAGCATGGCGCCAAGCGATGAAATTCATTTCGTCGGAGAAAATGCCTAACATACCGTTTGAACCAGCAGGAACCTTAACGGCACCATTTTCTAAGTAAGAATAAATAGATTCATTATTTTGCTTGGCTAATGCTTCAAAAGGAAAAGCAAAGGCGTTCTTAAACCACTTAAGGATCATACCTGGCTGAAAAGCAATTGCTTCATATTGCCACAAGTTAGGTGTTATATAGCAATTCATGCGTATTTTAGCATCTGAATCAGTATGAGCTGAATTAGTATTATATTCGTATTGCCAGAAACTACCACCTAACACGATGGCAGAACCGACCTTACAAGCGCCCACACCTAAACATCCTAATTGTGCATCACCTCCACCGATTATAACTTTGGTGTTAACATCTAAACCTAAATCGTGAGCTAAATCAGCTTTAATATTACCTACAACTGTGCCTGGTTCTTTAATTTCAGGTAAACAATTAGTTGGAATACCAAATTTTTTGATGATATCGTAGTCCCATTGACGAGTTTGCAAATTTATTAAACCAAGAGTGGAACCGTTGCTGGGTTCGATGATTAATTGACCTGTTAATTTGTAAATCATCCAATCGTTGAACATACCGATTTTGGCCATCTGTTGATAAATTTCTGGTTGCTTTTCTTTTATAAAAAGTAGGCGAGGAATGGCTGATAGGGCATAAGTTTGTCCACTTGATTTATACACGGCTTTTTGTAGCTCTGGATTATCTAATACTAATTTAGCAGCCACTTCTTCGCTTCTAGCATCGACATTTGCACAAGCCCAAATTTCTTCGCCATTCTTGTTGTAAATTATTATGCCTTCACGCATGCAAGTAGTCGAAATGGCGCATAAATCTGCTGGATCAATATTTGATTTTTGCAAAGCTTGCCGAATGCAGTTTCTGCATAAATCCCAATTCTTATGATAATCGAAGTTCATGCTGTTCGGAAATCTAGGATCCTCTAGATGAGTCCATTCTGTTTGGGCTACTGCTATTTGTTGCCCGTTTTCATCAAAAATGACAGAACGAATGCTGCCAGTACCGGCATCGAGCGCCATTAAATATTTCATTATTTTGCCTCCTAAACTAATTGTTGTGCTGTTTCATCATCTGTTATCAGAACGTTGATGTAGTGGCCTTTTAAAACGGCTTTAATTGCTTCAACTTTTTCCGTACCTCCAGCTACACCTATTACGTTGCTAAGAGATTTTAATTCAGATAAAGGTGTTGAAATCAATCGCTTGTCAATAGTTGAATCAACGGTTTTACCTTCTGAATCAATAAAGTGACAGAGCAAATCGCCTACGGCTCCTTGTCTTTCTAACATGGTAAAGTCATCTCTATTTAAAATATTTGATTTTAGGATAGTTGCTTCGGCATTCATTGCGCCTATACCGACGACAGATAAACCTGAAAATTTAATCATTCGATTGATAGTTTGAATTGAATTCTCTTGTTTAATTGCATGTGCCATCTCTTCGGTAGAAATTACAAGTGGTGCTGGAATCAAATGCAATTTTGCATTGAAAATTGTGGAGCGAATATCTGGTAAATAGTAATTCACGCCACCTGTTAACGATATACAAGTTAAAGCCTTTTCACTCATACTTGCTAAATTATTTAGTACCTTACTAGGAGTGTCACCGTAACCTATGTTGATATAACCGTCACTAGGTAAACGATTAAAAATATACATTGAAGCTGCACGAGCAATACTTTCATTAATTTGATTGGGCTTATAAGGTGTTGGGATGATTAAAATATCATCTAAACCATATTGGTTAATGATATCTTGTTCCAATTGCATACGTTTAGTATTATTAGGCCAAAAACTGAATTGCACAATACCGTAATTTCGGGCTTGTTCCAAAATTTTAACGACCTTTACTCTTGGAATGCCTAATCTTTCAGCAATTACTTGCTGAGTTAATCCTTCAATATAGTAATACCAAGCTACTTTTGTCATGATTATTTCGTCAAAGGACATGAATTTATTTTCTTCCATATGTAGACCGCCGTTACTTAAGATGAGTTAATTATAATTAATATTGAAAGTTGTGTCAAATGTTGAGTATGCAAACAAATGTAATTAAAGCAGTTTCGATTATGCATAAAAAAATATGAAAATTAGTCTAATGTGTCAAAAAAGTTGTGGAATAACAATTAATATCCTTGACAATTTGAACGCTGAGATATATTATTCTATTAACAAATGTTAAGGCACTAAACAAATATCGCATTTAGGGACGGAAAAGATGGAAGAGAATAGTGATTCTAAAGTGATGCTAAAGGTAGAAGGCATTTACAAGTCGTTTGGCACTAATAAAGTCTTAAAAGGCATTGGACTGAGCGTTAAAGCTGGCGAGGCATTGGCTCTAATAGGCGGTAATGGAGCGGGAAAATCTACACTTGTAAAAATTATTATGGGCTTATATAAGGCTGATCAAGGCTCAGTGCAGGTTGATGGTAAGGATATGCGTTTGAATTCGGTGAGTGAGTCGTTAAATTCAGGCATTTATATGGTTCCACAGGAGCCATTACTTTTTCCACACATGACGATTGAAGAGAATGTATTGATTGGTATTCCAGGCGACCGTGCTGAGCTTAGCAAAAAGTTGAATGATTTGTTGAAAAAATATAAATGGGACTTAGATATGAAGAGCTTGGCTCAAGGCATATCTGTGGCGCAACAACAAATTGTTGAACTTTTAAGGGCGCTGTTGCGTAATGCTGGTGTTTTGATTTTAGATGAACCGACAGGTGCTTTGACATTTGATGAAGTGGAAACGCTTTATAAAATTATTGATGAATTAAAAAAAGAAGGCAAAGCGTTAATTTATATTACACACCGTATGGGTGAGATTTTTCGAGTTGCTGACAATATTGCAATTATGCGTGATGGCATAATTACGATTTCTGGTAAAGTAACTGAATTTACGGAGCAAGATTTAATTAGGGGATTGTTACCAGATAATGCTACTAGAGATGATGAAGCTAAGGCGGAGGAAAAAGATGGTAAGTTAGTGGGTACAGGAGGCAATCCTGAGCGAAAAGGTGAGCCGGTGCTCAGACTTATAGATTACAGTGGGTATGGATTTTATAAAATTAATTTAGATATATATGAGGGCGAAATATTGGGAATCGCTGGCGTTGTTGGTGCTGGTCGAACAGAATTGGCTACCACTATTTTCGGCTTGCAAAAAGCTCTTGGTGGAAAGGCTATTTTGGCTGGTAAAGATATTACCAATTTACCAACTAAAGAAATAGTTCGTTCGGGCATTAATTATGTAACTGAGGATAGAAGCGTGCATGGACTATTTAAAATTCGCTCAGTAGTAAATAATTTGTGTTCTGCACTTTTGATTTGCCGTACACAAAAAAATAATTACTTTATTGATAAGAAATCTGAGAAGCAAACGACGGAGGAATATGTTGAAAAATTTAGAATCAAGACCGATAGTATCGAGCAAGAAGTAGGCAATTTATCAGGTGGTAATCAGCAAAAGATAATGCTGGCTCGTGCTTTGTCTACAAAGCCGAAAGTTATCATTCTTGATGAGCCTACTAGAGGTATTGATGCTGCTGCACGTGCTGATATTTATCGAATTATAAGTGAACTTAAAAAATCAGGTGTAGCTATTATCTTAATTTCTTCAGATATGGAAGAAATAGTTTCACTGTCTACAAGAGCGGTTGTTATTTGTCAAGGCCAATTACATTCTGAGTATCAACGTGATGAAATTGGTCAAGAAAAATTGATGATTGCCTCATTTGGTGTTGATTAGGGAGGGCGTAGCTGTGTTAAAGAAAATCAAATCTTTCAAAGAAATTCGTAGCTTAGCTTGTTTGATTTTGCTGTTTGCAGTCGTTGGTATGGTTAATCCAGACTTTTTAGCTACGACTAGTTTGCTTAATTGCTTCAATGATAGTGTTGTATTTACACTTTTAGCAGTTGGTATTGCTTTTGTTATTTTTACAGGTGAGATTGATGTATCTATTGGTGCGGTTTTGGGCCTAGCAGCGGCTGTGAGTAGCAGCTTGCTAAGAGATGGTTATAATCTGATTATAGCGTTATTGAGTGCTGTGCTGATAGGTATAATTGTTGGCTACATTAATGGTTATTGCGTTTCTTATTTAAAGATACCTTCGCTAATTTTAACGTTAGCAACTAATGGTATTTGTCGTGGCTTGATCTATGTATATACGCATGGTTCATGGGTTGAAAATTTACCAGCATATTTCACAGGCCTCTCACAATTTAAACTTATATCTGAGTTAACCGCATTTTATACAGTAACGTTGTTAATTGTCTTAATTTTAGATTTTTATGTCAAAAAGACCGAAAAAGGTAGGAGCTTCATTGCTGTTGGAGATAATTATAACGGCGCTATGTTAGTCGGTATAAAAGCAAAAAGAGTCAAATTAATTTCATATGTTCTTTGTGGAGTCTTGGCTGCAATTGCAGGCGTATGCTATTCGTCCCGTATTGGTTTTATCACACCATTAGCAGGAAATGGTTATGAAATGAAAGCTATTGCAGCTTGTGTGATTGGTGGTGCAAGTCTTGTAGGTGGCCAGGGAACGCTTTTGGGTGTGGCCATTGGTGCTGTTATCATGTCGTCTATCAACAGAATATTGGTATTTATTGGTTTGTCATCCAATTACGATAATACAATAACTGGTATTTTATTGATTACCCTAGTCGTAGCAGATGCTTTGTTGCAAAAACGTTCTGCACATTTATTGAAATGCTATAAGCAGAAAATTCTTGTAGAACATGCAGAAAAAAGTCAATCGGAGGTTAAGCATTAATGAATAGTAAATTTAAACGTTGGGAATTATTTTTACTAGTGATTATAGCAGCTGAATTTGTGATATTCGGTATGGCTAATCCAAAGTTTTTGATGCCTCGTATACTGTTGAGCAGTGTCAATGATATTATTTCAATTTGCATTATTTCTTTATTCGTAACACTGGTTATGATTACGGGTGGCATTGATATTCAAGTTGGATCATTAGTTGGCTTGGCTTCAATTACGATTGGCGTATTCTGGCAAGATTTTGGCTTTAACATTTGGGTTGCTTGCTTGTTTGCCGTTGCATTTTCAGCTATCTGTGGCGCTATTTCTGGCTTTTTTATCGGATATGTCAAAGTTCAGGCAATGATTATAACTTTAGGAGGTAGCTTCCTTTATTCAGGCGTAGCACTTTCTATTTCCAATTTATCTAAGACGGCTAGCTACAAAGGCATTAGTGGCTTCCCAGAGTCGTTTCTAATGTTGAGTAAGTTTAGGCTGTTTGGTGTAATCCCTAGTCAATTGATAATATTTGCTTTCTTGACGGCAATTTTATATGTGCTTTTGGAAAAAACAAAATTTGGCCGAAAGGTGTTTTTGGTTGGTGTTAATGAGAATGCCGCTAGGTTATCAGGTATAAATACAAATCGGATTATTTTGCTGACATACGTTTTATCAGCTGTTAGTGCGGCAATTGCTGGCATTATTTTAACTTCTTATATCGGTACAAGTAAGAGTGATATTGGTGCTACATTTACTCTGCCAATTATTACTTCTGTTGTGTTAGGCGGAACTTTAAGTAGTGGTGGTAAAGGTAGCGTAATAGGTACAGCTTTAGCGTCTGTGATTATCGGCTTGATGCGGTTTGGATTACCGCTATGTTTTAAGGTTAATAGCCAATATTTGGATATACCACTAGGTTTACTTCTATTGGTAATCATTGTTGGACGTTCTGTTTTTAGTAACAGAACTAAATTTAAGTTGGGAAATTATTTAGCTAGGAAAGCTAATAATTAGAGGAGGTTTTATATGAAAAAGCTGTTGTCAGTTGGGTTAAGTTTGGTCTTGGCTTTGTCATTCGTTGGATGTTCGAAGCAACAAAATCAACCTAAGCAGTCGGAAAAAAAGAATTCAGAAGCTGCTGAGACAAAGGCAGAGAAGACGGAGAATGCAGAGAAGGCTGCAGGTGGTCAAAAAGACGTCAAAGATATTAAGGGGAAGACGGTTGTATTCGTACCTAAATTGACGGGTAATGCATTCTTTGAATCAGCTAACAATGGTGCTCAACGATTCTCAAAAGAATGGGGATTTACTGTTGATTATCAAGGAAGTTCAAATGCAAGTGTTGCTGACCAGGTTCAGGTCATTAACAATGCGATTGCAACAGGTGCGGATGCTATTTGCGTATCATCTGTTGACTCGACTGGTTTGGATGCTGCTCTGAAAGAGGCTACATCAAAAGGTTTAACAGTAGTTACATGGGACTCAGATGTTTCGTCCTCTGCTCGTACGTTGATGGTTTCACAAGGTACGCCTGAATTGCTTGGCAAGATGTTAGCTGATATGGGTGCTGATTCTTTGCAAAAGCGTGGTAAGGATCCTAAGAAAGATAAAATTAAGTATTGTTGGCATTATTCACAAGCAACAGTTTCTGACCAAAACTCATGGCAGGTAGCTGGCGAAGCTTATATTAAGAAGAATTTCCCAAATTGGGAAAATATTGCTCCAGACAACTATTATTCTGAGCAAGATGCTGAAAAGGCCGTAAGTATTGGTGCATCTATCTTGGAAGCTCATCCTGATGTCGACCTAATTATCTGTAACGATTCAACTGCTTTGCCAGGTCAATGTAAAGCTGCACAAAATGCTAAGAAGACTAAAAAAGATATTACTATCACAGGCTTTGCTTCTCCAAATTCAATTCGTGACTATTGCAAGGCTGATGTCATTGAGCAATGGGGACTTTGGGATTGTGAAATTCAAGGTGCTTTAGGTTGTTACATGGCTGCTTATTTGTCAGCTGGCAACGAAGTAAAAGTAGGTGACAAGATTAATGTTCCAGGCATCGGCGAAGTCGAGGTTATGCCAAACAATTGTTTAGTACCAGATGACAAGACAGCTGATAAGAATAATGGTGTCGTTCTTTTGCCTGAACGTGCTGTGTTTAATAAGGAGAATGTAGATAAGTACAATTTCTAATTGTTGTGCTATCTGATTAGTTAAGTAAAAAAATAGGCCCATCTTACGTGGGTGGGCTTTTTAACAAGGAGGAAAAATGGCAGATACAGAAGGACTAAAAGTTGCAAAAAATTATCATCTTGATCAGGCTTTTGCTAATAACAAACCTTTCTTTGTGAAGGGTGCAAATGCGTTAGATTGGGGTATGCAAAAGCATCTTGCTCGTATTTTCAATCCTAAGAGCAAAAATACAGTGATGTTTGCTTTTGATCATGGCTATTTCATGGGCTCAACATCAGGCTTGGAACGCTTAGATTTATTAATTCCAGAGTTACAAGATGCAGTTGATGTTTTCATGGGCACACGTGGGGCTTTACGTTCTTGTGTTTCGCCAGCTTTCACTAATTCAATTGCCTTACGTGTTACTTCTGGCTCTTCAATCTTAAACGATGACCTTTCACATGAAGTGGTAGCAGTAGATATTGAAGATGCTATACGAATGAATGCTGATTGCCTAGCTGTTCAAACTTTTATTGGAGCTGATGGTCAATTAAGTAGCCTAGATAATTTATCTAAGTGCGTAAATTTGGGCCAACGTTACTCAATTCCTGTTATGGGCGTTGTAGCGGTTGGTAAGCAGATGGAAAGAACATCACGTTTCTTTAAATTAGCAACACGTATGCTAGCTGAATTAGGCGCAAATATTATTAAGACATATTATTGTGACAATTTTGATGAAGTTGTAGCAGCTTGCCCTGTGCCGATTGTAGTAGCTGGAGGTAAAAAATTGCCTGAGAAGGAAGCTTTGATATTAGCTTATAAGGCTATATCTGAGGGTGCACATGGCCTTGATATGGGACGTAATATTTTCCAAAGCGAGAAACCACGTACAATGGCTAAAGCAATAGGATTGATAGTACATGAGGGTTACACAGATGAAGCCGCTTATGAGTACTATATGACACATTAAATTTAATAAGTTAACTTGTTTTCTGGGTCTCGTTTATGCTAAGCCTTGCTAGCGTGAGCGAGGCTTTTTAGCGATTACGAGTTCTTTGTATATTAGAGTTAGCGTGTATAGGCCATGGACGTATACGGACTAGAAATTTTGTGGACATCTTTTGCGATGTATGGCGAAATATTGCAGATATAAACAATGCATGATATCATACACAGTGGTTCAATGAATTTTAAGGATTAAACTAATGGCGACAATCAAAGATATAGCTGAAGCTGCAGGTGTTTCTCATGGTACTGTTTCTAATGTTCTTAATAAACGTGGGAACGTCAGTTATGCGAAAATTAAATTAGTAGAAGAAATAGCTTCGCAAATGGGTTATGTTATTAATGAGAAAGCAAGTTCTTTGAGAGAAGGAAAAACTAAAATACTTGCAGTAATTTTGCCTAATATTTCAGAGGCAAAGTATGCAGATCTGTATTCTGGAATAAATGCATTTGCCGAAGAAAATAATTATAAAGTGAGATTATTTTTAACTAACGAGATGCTATATATTGAGAGAGCTGCGTTGAAAAAGATAATTTCGTTACGTGCTGAGTGGCTTTTAGCCGTGACTTCATTGAATCCTGATTTAAGTTTATATGGTGATCTGGAAAAAAATAATATTTCTACTATTTTTTTGGAGAGAAGTAGTAATTTGCCCAATAGTTGTTCATTAAGCTTTGATTTCGCTGATATAGCACGGAACTTTGCAAAGTATATAAAATTGAAGAGATTTTCAGATCCTGAAATTGCTGTTATTACTGAAAGCAGTGATATACCTGAGCAAAAAATATACTGTCAGGCGTTGAAAGAAGAATTAAATATTTCAGAATCTAATATTTATGAAAATAAACAAGGTAATTTATCGTCAGCTTGCTATGAAATATTTAATAGTCCAATCAACTACAAAGCGATAATAACAAGTAGTGAATTTTTGGCCGATAAAATAAGGGATATATATGTAGCTACAAAAAATATTCCTGAAATATATACTATAAGCAGTTTAAGACCATGCCAAAATCCATATTACAATTGTGCTTGCCTCAATTATTGCAAGCTAGGATATGTTGCTGCTAGTAAAATTACTGGAGGCTCGTTGCTATCATCCAATGTTAATTATTTGGAAAGTAGTTATTATAACTACATGCAGTCGGCAACAATTGTGCAACACGAGAGTACGAAATTACAACTTATTGCGCACAGTACACCAGGCGTAAGAGCTCTTGGACATCTTTTGCCAAAATTTAAACAGAAATATAATATTGATGTTGAGATTAATCTTTTAAGTGCAAAGGATATTCGCAAATATATAATTGAGAAAAATGCATGGGATATATGTAGAGTAGATCCATCTGAATTTTCTTATTTAGCACCAAAATATTTTGCCTGCTTGACAGAGATAGAAGCTTGTTGTAGCAAAAGGTTTGCAGATTATATTGATTTACCAGAAGCTTACTATAATGTAAGCGGCAGCATTTATGGGCTACCTTTTGATATTGCTGTTCAAATGCTTTTTTTTCAAAGCGATTTATTTGCTGATATGCGTGAACAAAGAGCATTTTTAGAAACTACTGGTCATCCTTTACAAATACCTAAAAATTTTTCTGAATTTACAGAAATATGTAGATTTTTTTCGCATAAGGAAAGAGCACATTCGCCAGTTAAATTTGGTACAACGTTGTCGCCTAAACAGGAGTCATCGATTACAACTTATTTTTTGCCACGTTTATTGTCTGATTGTAATTTAAATTACGATGCTAGAGGCCTTTTGAATTTGCAAAATACTGATGTTTTGAAGTGCCTTAAAGATTTTATAGCTTTTGATGCTTATAGTGGAAATGAATCTGTGCAAAACTGGTCGGAAATAACAGAGAATTTCATGCAAGGGCAAACAGCTACAACTATTGTTTTTAGTAATCATGCATCAAACTTTATTAGAAAGGCTCAGAGTAAAATCAATTTAGAAATAGCTGCTGCAACTATTCCAGGTGCTAAACCGCTTTTGGGAGGTGGTTCGTTAGCTATAAACAGGTTTTCTTCTAACAAAGCAGCAGCTTACAAATTTATAGATTGGGCTTGTTCTCCAAGCATAGCAAGCGAGCTTGTTGAGTTAGGATCTAGTTCAGCTTGTAAAATTGTTTATGAACAGCGAGAAATACTGGATTGCTATCCATGGCTTATTTATATGCGTAATAATTTTAAGTTGGGAATAAGACCAACAATCGCCTGTAAGAAACCACAAATGATTAGTGAGGCTGATTTTGAAACAATTTTAGGTAGCCATTTAATGCGAGTGAAAAAACTACAGGAAACTCCTGAAGAGGCACTTAAATTAACTCAGTTGGATTTGCAAGATTTGTATCTAAAATCGTTTAATAGGCAATAAAATCTTTGGGATATTATTGCCTATTTTAGGTTAAATAGATCTAAATTTACTACATACATTTACGGCTTTTTGAGCCAAGCTTGTAATGGTTGAGAAATCTGTTTTTGCTAATAGTTTTTTGTCACATATCCATGAGCCGCCAACTGCTATTATATTCTTACAAGAAAGGTAATTTTGTAAATTAGATTCGTTTATTCCGCCTGTGGGCATGAAACTGACATTAGCAAATGGTGCTGCTAGTGATTTGATTGCTGTTACGCCACCAAAAGTTTCTGCTGGAAAAAATTTAACTGTTTTTAAACCGAGATTTAAAGCTTGCATAATTTCAGTAGGCGTAACGGCACCAGGAATTACGTCAACAGATAATTCTTGTGCGCACTTTACGATATCTTTATTAAGTCCTGGAGAAACGATGAACTTAGCACCAGCTGCAATTACTGACATACATTGTTCTGAATTTATAATCGTTCCAGCACCAACAATCATTTCGGGACAATTATTAGAGACTGATTTAATTGAATCATAAGCTGCATTTGAGCGACATGTAATTTCCATTACGTTAATTCCGCCAGCTAGTAGTGCTCTAGCAAGGGGAAGAGCAGACTCTGCAGAATCTAATACAACTACTGGAACTATACCGACATTATTTAACTGTTGAAGAACAGACATAATACACTCCTATACTTTATGCAAAATAGAATAATGCAAGTATATACTTGGTGATGAGTTTACGCAATGGAAATGAAACAAGGTTTTATATGATGAAACAAATGCGTCCAGATTAAGTAGAAAACAGATTCTTTTAATGAAAAATAACCAAATTATACTTGAATAATATCGTTTGTTTGAGTATAATCAGCAAATATGAAACTTGGTTTTGGAATGTGAAACGTAGTGTGCGATGCTCGATGTTATTGCTTTTACATTTAATTTAAAAGCAGATTGCTGATACATACTTGTAGTTTGTTGTTGAGTCATAAATTCAGCTTTTTGACTGAAGATGTGATAACATCAAAACTTTGTTTGTTATAAATTTAGTTCGGGAGCTGATTATGAGTTATATATCAGATGATTTTTTAATACCTAACAAGTTTGGTCAGAAACTTTATGAGAGTTATGCAAAGAATATGCCAATATTTGATTTCCATTGCCATTTGGATCCGAAAGAGATATATGAAAATCATAAGTACGCTAATCTAACTGAAATTTGGCTTGGAGGCGACCATTATAAATGGCGTGCTATGAGGATAAATGGAGTAGAGGAACGCTATATTACAGGAGATGCTTCTGATTACGAAAAATTTTTAGCCTTTGTAGATACGTTGCAATATGCGGTTGCCAATCCACTTTATCAATGGGCTCATTTGGAACTAAAAAGATATTTTAACATAGACTGCCTTCTAACATCTGAAACAGCTCCAATGGTATGGGAAGTAGCTAATAAAGCACTAGAAAATTTTGGCTCACGAGATTTTATAAGAAAAGCTAATGTTACACATATTGGCACAACAGATGATCCTACTTCTGATTTGAGATATCACAATCTTTTGAAAGATGATAAAAGCTTTGGGGTAAAGGTTTTTCCTTGCTTTCGTGCGGACCTGTCTTTTAAGCCTGAAGCAAAAAATTATTTGAATTGGCTTTCTAAGCTTGAAGGAGTTACAGGTTTAAAGATAGATAATATTAACACTTATATGAGTGCGCTTGAACAGAGGATTATTTATTTTTCAAAACATGGATCAAATTTAGCAGATCACGGATTTGAGGAGTTTACTTATTCGCCATGTGATAGTGAAAAAGCGCAGAATATTTTTGCTAAGTGTATACGCGGTGAGCAGCTTAGCAGGGAGGAATTAATCTGTTTTAAGAGCTTTATAAATTGTGAATTAGCTAAGTTATATACAAAATATAATTGGACAATGCAAATGCATGTCGGTGCCTTGCGAAATAATAATAGTGTTATGTATAAACGACTTGGACCAGACAGTGGCTTTGATTCAATGGGGGATTTTGCCTGTGCTGTTAACTTGAATAGGTTTATGGATGAGCTAAATAGTCAAGATTGTTTGCCTAAAACTATTGTGTATAATCTTAATTCTAACAATAATGACGTGATGGCAAGCCTTATGGGTAATTTCCCTAAAGAGGGTGTTCCAGTTCGTGTTATAACAGGGGCAGCATGGTGGTTCTATGACCAAAAAGATGGCATTGTACAGCAGATTAAATCAATGGCGAACTTAGGCTTATTAGGACGTTTCGTAGGAATGGTAACAGATTCTAGGAGCTTTATGTCATATACTCGTCATGAGTACTTCAGGCGAGTTTTATGTAATTGGCTAGGCATTTTGGTAGAAACTAAGGAAATACCTAATGATGAGCAATTACTAGCTAAAATGATAAAAAATGTCTGTTATAACAATGCAAAAGCTTATTTTTGCGGGGAGGAAAATGAATGCAACTAAAGTTAGATCTTTTAGAACAAATTTTGAATATTGTTGATCGTTCTCCAAAGTTTGATGTTAGAAAATTACGTGCTGAGACAATAAAAGATCCTAAATGGGTAGCGTTTGGTGCTGGTAATATATTTCGAGGATATATTGCACGTATTGCGCAGGATTTGGTGAATTGTTCAGCTTTTGATCGTGGCGTTAATGTCATACAGGGCCGTGATTATGAGATGTTAGATACAGTATATGAACCTAATGACAATTTAGCTGTGTCAGTTACATTAGCAAACGATGGTAATTTCAGTAGTGAGATTATAGCGAATATTGCTGAAGTAGTTAAAATGACTTTGCGCCCAGAACGAGTAAAGGAAATTTTCAGGAAGCCTAGTTTGCAAATAATAAGCTATACAATTACTGAAAAGGGGTATGACATTTACAATTCAAAGGGAGAATTATCGGATGTTGTAAAATCTGCGCTCGATAATGATCCTTGTATCTCTAGTCATGTTATGGTTGCAAGTGTGGGATTTTTATACGAACGCTATTTGGCTAAGTTACCTGTTACTTTGCTTAGCTTAGATAATCTTTCAAAAAATGGATCAATTCTAAAAAAAGCTATTTTGCGTATCGCCGAAGAGTACGTAGCTAGAGGAAAATTAGAAAGAGAATTCTTAGATTATCTTAATGATGATAAATGGGTTACGTATCCATGGACAATGATTGATAAAATTACGCCAGGGCCAGATCCTAATGTTGCTAATTATTTACAAACGATTGGTTTTGAAGATGTTGGACCTTTTAAATTATGTAATGGAGCTATTTGCTCAAAATTCGTAAATTCTGAAGAGGCTGAATATTTAGCAATAGAAGATAAGTTTGCAAACGGACGACCAGATTTCAGCAAGGCAGGAGTGTTTTTAGTTGATAGGGCAACCGTAGAGAAGATTGAAACTATGAAAGTTACAGCTTGCCTAAATCCGTTACACACTACATTAGCTGTCTATGGCTCTTTATTGGGCTATGATAAAATATGGCAGGAAATGAACGATCCTGTGTTGGTAAAGCTAATAAAAAGGCTTGCATATGATGAAGCGTTACCGGTAGTAGAAGATCCTATTGTAATTGATCCTGTAAAATTTGTTGATGAAGTAATTAATAAGCGATTTGCTAATCCTTATTTACCAGATAGTCCGCAACGTATAGCGACAGATACCTCTATGAAGATAAGTATTAGATTCGGGAAAACTATCAATACTTATATCGCGCTGGGAAAAGACGTGACTAAATTACGATATATACCTATTGTATTAGCTGGTTGGTTAAGGTATCTTTTAGCTGTCGATGATAATGGATGTGAATTTACGCCAAGTCCTGATCCTTGCATTGAAGAATTGCAAGAAAGTCTATCGGAGCAAAGTTATGAACGAGCCATTGTTGATGATAAAATAATCGATTTACTTTCAAATGAGAAATATTTTGGTGTGAATCTTAATTCAATAGGTTTAGCTGAAAATGTTTTGCGCTATTTTAGTGAGATGTGTCAGGGAAAAGGTTCTGTACGTCGCACATTGGAAAAGTATACAAAATAGATGTTTACGTTTTATTAATTGAAAGGAGATTTTATGAAATTTACAATAAGATGGTATGGAAATAATGATCCAATTACTTTGCCATTTATAAAACAGATACCTGGGTGCTCAGGTATAATGGGAATGCATGATGAATTTGCCGCTGGTGAGGTGTGGGATAAAGACTTTTTTAAGAAAATGGTTGATAAAGTTCATAACGTTGGACTTGAATATGAGGTTATTGAGTCAATTAATGTTCATGAAGACATTAAATTAGGTCTTCCGACAAGAGATAAATATATAGAAAATTTCAAACAATCTATACGTAATGTTGCAGAATGCGGGGTTAAAGTTGTTATTTACAATTTTATGCCTGTGTTTGATTGGGTTAAAACTGATTTAGCTTATGAATTACCGGATGGTTCAAATACATTATCTTATGACGAGAAGGATTTGATAGGTGTGAGCCCAAGTGACTTTGCTCAGAAAATTTTATCAGGGGCTGGTGACTTGACTTTGCCTGGGTGGGAGCCAGATAGACTTTCTAAACTTAACGATGTTATTGAGCAATATCGCAATGTAACAGAAGAACAACTGTTTGCTAATTACAAATATTTTCTTGAGGCAGTTATTCCAACATGTGAAGAAGTTGGAATTCGTCTAGCAGTCCATCCGGATGATCCAGCTTGGCCTATTTTTGGAATACCTCGTATAACTCATAATTTTGAGCAATTATCAAGAATAGTAAATATGGTAGATTCGCCAAGTAATACTTTATGCTTATGTACGGGATCCATTGGATCAGATCCTAAAAATAATGTGCCTGAAATAGTGGAATATTTTGTTAAGAGAAACAGAATAAGTGCACTTCATGTTAGAAACATAAAATTTGAGGGTGAGCATAAATTTTACGAATCTGCACATAGTACAGATGCTGGTTCGTTAGATATATATTCTATTATGAAGGTGTTGGTGGATAATAATTTTGACGGATATATTAGACCAGATCATGGCAGGATGATTTGGGGAGAAAAGGGTCGTGCAGGGTATGGCTTGTATGACAGAGCTTTGGGGCTTGTATATTTGGATGGATTACGCGAAGCTCTATATAAGACTAAAGACGAAAGATTAAAAGTTAATTAGTTAATTGAAATTTTATTTTAAATGTAGGACTATAGTATGTGGTGATAATTATTATGTTTGACGAAAAGGTGAGTCTAAATGAGTAACGTGCAGTCCCTTGATCGTGCATTATCTATTTTAGAGACTATAGCAGTGCATGAGAAGGGCATTGGAATTTCTGAAATTGGTAAAATTACTAATTTGCATAAAAGCACAGTATATCGTCTTACGAGTTCTTTAGTTGAGAATAATTATGTAGAGCAGTTAGAAGATGGAAGATATCATCTTGGAGTTAAGCTTTACGCGTTAGGAGCGAAGTATTTTGCGAATACAAGATTAGAAGATGTTGCACATCCTTTTTTAGCACAACTAGCCGAAAAGATAGGTGAAGTTGTACATTTAGTAATTAGGAATGGCAATGAGATAGTATATGTTGATAAGAAAAATTCTGACTCAAATACGGCTTTAATGGGCTCTAAAATCGGTAGTACAGCACCTCTTTATTGTACTGCCGTTGGCAAGGCGATATTGTTTAATACCAGCGATAAGGAGATTAAAGCGTTGTGGAGCACAATGAATATTGTTGCGAGGACAAAGAATACAATTTTAACACTTGATGATTTTTTAACTGAAATAGATCTTAGCCGTAAAAGAGGATATGCTTTTGATATAGAAGAAAATGAAGCGGGAATAACTTGTATCGGGGTACCAATATACGATGCCAAACGACATATTTGCGCGGCTATAAGCATTTCCTCTCTGTCTAGTCGTTTGCCAGAGCAAGCGTATCATCGTTATGCGTTGTCACTTTTACGAACGTCCAATGAAATATCGCGAGGGCTTGGCTTAATTTAGATTAAGCATTTAGAATAGTCAATTTCATAGCAATCTTATCATTTGGTAAGATTGCTATTTTTCTTTATTGAATTTTACATTGAACTTAGAATATCTATATTGAATTAATTTTGTGCATAATGACAAGAAAAATCTGCTAATCGACGATTAAGTGAGAAATAATAAACAATTTATTGACACGTTCCAAAATAATTGCTAAGATACGTGCATAAAGCATAACACTTTATCTATAAATAAATAACATATGCGAATGCTGGCTACGGAGGAGCTGTCTATAATGAATCGTTACGGGATTAAAGCTATTTTACTTGATTTTGATGGAACTTTACTTCAAAACGATCAGGTTTTTATTTCACTTAAAAATATCGAAGCAATAAAACGTTGCGTAGATAGTGGGATTATTATTATTCCATCTACAGGAAGAAATGCTGACATGTTTCCTCCGCAAATTGATGAAATAAAGGATATTAGGTATTGGGTAACATCTAATGGTGCGCGCGTAATTGACCGACTTAATGATGAAATTATTTATCAGTTTACTTTTACACCAGATGAGTCTTCAACAATTATGAAACTATTTGAAGGTGAAGGCATTTATTGCGAAATTGCGGCCGAAGGGAAAATATTTTTAGAGGCAGATGTTGCAAGTCATGTTTATGATTTTAAGGTACCTCCGCATCATGTATGGTACGTCGGCGCTAAACGTCCAATTGCACAAGCTAATTTAGCAGAATATTTTTCTAAAAATGGTTATGGAATCGAGAAACTGAATTTTTACGATATTAAACCAGATAGATTTATGTCATTGAAAAAACAAATAGAAGGTTTAGGGTTTGCAAGAATTTTTGGCAGTAAAGCACCAGATATTCAATGCTTTCCATCAAGATTGGACAGAGCGCAGGCCCTTGAAGTCCTATTCGAGAGATTGGGAATCAGTTTTGCAGATGTTATGAGCATTGGCGATAGTGAGTTAGATAGTGATTTACTCAGAAAATCTAAACTAGGTGTAGCTGTTGGAAATGCAAGTGATGAGGTTAAGAAAATATCTGATTATGTTACAGCAAGTAATCAAGATAATGGAGTAGCTTTGGCTATTGAAAAGTTTATTTTAGATTGATAGGTTAATGGATTTGATTCTTAACTAGAGGCGAATATATGTATAAGACATTTGATGATTACCAAGCAAAACATAATTTTTTAATTTGTGTTGATTCCGATGGCTGTATGTTTGATACGATGGAGATAAAGCATAAAGAATGCTTTTGTCCGGCGACAATCCAAACATGGGGATTACAGGCTATTAGTAAGTACGTACGTGAAGTATGGGAATTCGGCAATTTATATTCTATATATCGTGGACAGTCTCGCTTTATAGAATTATGTAAAACATTTTGTTGGCTAAAGCATAGAGCTGATTTGATTGGATATGACTTTCAGTATCCAGATATTGCTTCCTTCGAGGCTTTGGTTTCTAGTGGTAAGACTGTTAATAACAGTGTTTTAGCAGAATTAGGTAAGAGCGATCCGGTTATGCAAAGAGCTTATGAGTGGTCAATTAATTGTAACCAAAGAATAAAAGAAATGGTTTACAATATCCCGCCTTTTCCTTTTGCGAGGGAGTCTTTAGCTAAAGCAAGCCAAAAAGCAGATATTGTGATTGTTTCTGCTACAGCAACTGATGCATTGGAAAGAGAGTGGACAGAACATAATTTGTTGCAATATGTTACTTTGTTATGTGGGCAGGATGCAGGTACAAAGAAAGAGTGTATTAGCCAGTTGAGCAAAGTGTATAATCCTGAAAATATTTTGATGATTGGTGATGCATGGGGAGATAAAGTTGCCGCAATGGCAAGTAAAGCTAATTTTTATCCGATTTGTCCAGGAAAAGAAGTTGATTCGTGGAAATGCTTTTATAACGAAACGTTGAATGTTTTCTTAAATGGTAAATATCTAGATAGCTATTATCAGAATATATTAGTTGATTTTGAAAATGCATTACCTGATGTTTTACCATGGCCAACGATTTAGTAGCTATTAATTTGCAATTTTGTTAATTAGTCAGAAAGTCTAGTTAATAAATAAAAGGGAGGGTTTTATGAAAAAGAACTTAAAGCGAGTCATTTCATCTGGCTTAGCTGTTTTTATGAGTTTTTCATTAGTTGCATGTAATACTGCAACTAATAAGGGGAATGAGAAAGGCCAAACTAAAGGTTCCGAAGCTGCTAATGGTTCGAAGGATAGTTTAGTTTTGTACACATCAACAAGTGCAGCAGAATATGAGTGTGTTGTTGGAGAGTTTAATAAAAAATATCCTAATATAAAAGTTGAAATTGTTAGTGCTGGTACTGGTGAAATGGCAAGCCGTATAAAGGCTGAAAAAGATGCTCCATACGGTGATGTTATGATGGGTGGTGGTGCCACTATATACAATAGTATTAAAGAGTGCTTAGAACCCTATAAGAGTAGCGAACTTGAGAATATTCATAGCGAGTTTATACCAGAAGGTAATTTATACACACCTACATATATTACAGTCAATTCAATTATTGTTAATAAGAAGTTGATAAAAGATTTAGGTGTTGAAGTAGATGGTTGGGCTTCATTACTTGACGAAAAGTTAAAAGGAAAAATAGCTTTTGCTAATCCGGCTGATTCAGGGTCTGCTTTAGAAGCTGTTGTTAATATGTTAGCCGCAATGAAAACAGGTGATGATGTGAACAGTGGATATGATTATGTTAGCAAGTTTGTAGCTAACTTGGATCATAAGTTTTCTTCTGGATCTTCAGGTGCATATAAGTCTGTTGTAGAAGGGGAGTATCCTGTAGGTATTTGTAATGAGGATAAGACTATTTCTTACATGAATCAAGGAGCGGATGTGTATGCTGTTTATCCTAAAGAAGGTGTTACATTACGTACAAGTAATATTGCTTTGATTAAAAATGGTAAAAATTCAGAAAATGCTAAGAAATTTATTGATTTTGTTGTTTCTAAAGAATGCCAATCAATTACTGAAAAAGTTGTAAATACACGTCCAGTGAGAAAAGATGTCGAATTGACAACTAAGGGAAGGCTAAAAACAGAGGAGCTAAAAGCAGTTGCTTATCCTAATGTTAAATCAAAGGAAGTTAAGGCTAAGTTCCAAGCAATTGTTGTAGATGCTAAATGATTAGCATAACTCAACAGCTTATTCCTTATAGGAATAAGCTGTTAGTTTAAGAGAAAGGGTAGATGAATAGATGGCTGTTGCAATTCAGATTAAGGATGTTATGAAAAAATATGAAGACAATGTGGTAATACCAAATTTGTCTTTATCTATCAAAGCAGGTGAATTGTTTACCTTACTTGGACCATCAGGTTGTGGCAAAACGACTTTGCTAAGAATGATAGCGGGCTTTAATACAGTAGAAGATGGAACAATTTCGTTTGATGATAAAGTTATTAATGATTTGCCTGTTTATAAGCGTAACTTTGGCATGGTTTTTCAAAATTATGCTATCTTCCCAAATATGACAGTATATCAGAATATTGAGTATGGTTTAAAGAATAAGAACTTAAGTAAGGAAGAAATCAAAAGCCGTGTTCAAAAAATCATGAAGGTCGTGCAAATTGAACAGTATCAAGATCGTTACCCAAATAAATTGTCTGGAGGTCAGCAACAACGAGTTGCATTAGCAAGAGCTATTGTGGTTAATCCACAAGTATTGCTTATGGATGAGCCATTATCAAATCTTGATGCTAAGTTAAGAGTAGAGATGCGTGAGGCTATTTCTGATATACAAAAGAAGATAGGTATAACTACAGTTTATGTTACACATGATCAAGAGGAAGCTTTATCTGTATCTGATCGTATCGCTGTAATGAAAAAAGGTGTGATTCAACAAGTTGCTAGTCCAACAACGATATATACACGACCATATAACACTTTTGTTGCTAATTTTATTGGTCAGAGTAATAGTTTTGATGCTGAGGTTATTGCTTACGATAATAATGTTGCAACTGTTAAATTAGAAACAGGTTTAGTGACAGAGATTTCTAATGTTGTACAATGCAAAGTTGGCAAAAAAGTTTTGGTGTATGTACGTCCAGAAGAATTCATTATCCGTAATAATTCAGATCAATGTATGCATGCTAAAATTGTTGTTAAGCGCTTCTTAGGCAAGTATATGCAGTATGTTTTAGATGTAGGAATTTCTCATGACATAGAGATGACGATTGATATAAGTTCCTTAGAGCATGTTTATGATGTGGGCGAGGAAATATATTTAGATTTGAAGCGAACGAAGATTAATTTATTTGATCAATCGACACTAACCACTTTAATTTTAGGAGGAGCAAATGAAAAACAAGCTTAGGATTGATTTCTGGACCTTGGTTGGATTGTTTTCGTTGATCTTCTTCGGAATGTTTTTGGTTATACCTATCATTAGAATGATGATTTATGCGTTAACTTCAGCTGAAACTGGTTCTATTTCACTAGATAACTTTGTTAGGTTTATTACGAAGCCGTATTATGTCGGAGCTTTATTAAATAGTGTTAAAGTTGTGACAGCGGCTATGATAATAGTTATTTTGGTTGGTGTTCCATTAGCCTATATAACTACGATGTTCAAAATTAAGGCGAATAAATTGGTCAATATAATCGTCATTATATCTATGTTATCACCTCCTTTCTTAGGCGCTTATTCCTGGATATTGATGTTTGGCCGTTCTGGTGAAGTTACTCAATTCTTGGAAAGAAACTTTGGCATTGGTATGCCTAATATATATGGATTTGGTGGTATTTTACTAGTATTTGTGACGAAGTTATTCCCTTATATCTATATGTATACAAAAGGAGCTTTAAAGAAAATTGATGCTTCACTTGGAGAAGCTGCCGAGAGTTTGGGTTACCATGGCTTACATAAGGTATTTAAAGTTAATTTACCTTTAGTTATGCCAACAATTTTAGCGGGTGCAACGATTGTGTTTTTACGTGCTTTTGCTGACTATGGTACACCACGCTTAATCGGTGAAGGATATATGACGTTACCTGTTATTGTTTATCAAGAGTATGTTAGTGAGACAGGAGCTAATGCATTTTTCGCATCTGCTGTAGCCATGGTAATGATTTTCATAGCAGCGATTGTTTTTGGTATTCAGCAATATATCTCTAATCGAAAAAATTATACTATGAGTACACTTAATCCTCCTCAACCAAAACAATTGAAAGGTATAGCAAATATTTTGGCTCACCTTTATGTTTATACTGTTGCGTTTATTGCTATTTTACCGCAGATCTATATTATTTTTATTTCGTTTAGAAACACAAAGGGTGTTATGTGGGCTGAAGGTTATAGCTTGAATAGTTATATAACAGTTTTTACCAAATCCTTGTTCTCTATTACCAATACATTCAAGTTTGGTATAATCGCTATCATTGTTGTAGTAATTTTAGGAACATTATTTGCTTATCTTACTGTAAGAAAACCAGGAATTTTGTCTAAGATACTTGATACGTTTATCATGTTTCCATACGTTATACCGGGTACAATTTTTGGTTTACTTTTGCTTATGAGTTATAACAAGGGATCGATCGTATTATCAGGAACTGCAACGATAATCATCATCTCTTACATAATTAGAAGAATGCCTTATACCGTGCGATCAAGTGCAGCTATACTAAGACAAATTAATCCTAATATTGACGAGGCATCTGCAAGTTTGGGCTATGGGCCTATGTCCACATTCTTTAATATTACGATGCAGGTAATGATTCCAGGCATAGTTTCTGGTGCGATCTTATCGTGGATTACTATTTTGAATGAATTGTCGTCAACTTTGATGTTGTATACGGGTAAAACACAGACCATGACTGTAACTATTTTTCAAGAAATTAGTAGAGGTGGTTATGGTACAGCGGCTGCTCTTTCAACAATTTTGACCGTGACAATGATTGTTTCCATTTTATTGTTCTTTAGTCTGACAAAATCGGACGATATTAGTTTGTAAAAATATTTATATTTATTGCTTATAGGGAGAATAATTATGAAAAAAGTTATATCTTTAATTTTAACTGCTAGCTTACTGTGCAGTTTAACTGCATGTAGTAAAAGTTCAAGTAGTAGTGAGTTTCCAGATCCGGAAAAAACAATAACATTGATAGTTCCTCAGTCTGCAGGTGGCGGAACTGATACACAGGCTAGAGCTTTAGTAGAAGCTATGAAAGAAGTATCTGGCAAAAGCAATATAATTGTTGAAAATGTGACTGGTGGTTCAACAGGAACTGGTACCAATCAGGTCATTGATTCGGAAGCTGACGGATATACTTTACTTATGTATGGTACATATGTTGCGTGTGGAACAATGACAGGATATACAGAAGGATTTAATAAGTTAGATTATATTGCTGGCTTGAATGTTGAACCATTTGTATTAGCTGTGAATAAGCAATCAAATTATGGAAGCTTAGCGGATTTGATTAAAGCAGCTCAAGAGAAAAAAGGACAACTAACTTTGGGAAATGCTGGCGCTACAGCAACGACAGGTATTGTAGCTTATGGACTTAATAATGTGTTAGATACACCATTTAATGTTGTAGCATTTAATGGCGGAGCGGAACTTATACCTGCTGTATTGGGTGGACATTGTGATGCTGGTATTTTTTCACAATCTGAGGTTATAGCTAATCTTGAGGGATTGAGACCATTAGTATTTTTTGGCAAAGGTCATTCTGTAATTAAAGAATTATCAGATGTACCTAATTTGGCAGAGGCTGGTTATGAAAAGTTGGATATTCCGAGTGGCTGCTTTAGAGGTATTTGTGTACCACAAGGAGTAAATGATAATGTTAAACAGTATTTGGCAGATATTATCGAAAAAGCATATAAGACTGAAAAATTTCAAAAGTTCATGTCTGAGCAAGGTTTACTTGATGAGTTTAGTAAATTAAATGAGTTTAAGTTGTTTAATGATAAATTAGTTGAATCACTGAAGCCAATTATTAAATCAACAGGATTAGCGAAAGGTGTGTACGCTAAATAGAGAGCTAATCATGTGTGTATATTAAGAGGTGTATTGTGAAATTAAAGTTAAGTTTTCCTTTAGTTGCTTGCTTACTGTCTGTTGCATATTTGCTATATGTTATTACCAGTAAGGATACGGTTTTAGCTGCTGATGCTGTAGGCGGAGATCCTGGTGGGAAAATTTTGCCGCTGATTATGGCTATGTTTATGTGTCTTGGCTTTGGCTGGGTTGCTTGGCGGGAACGCATTTCATCTATACAGAATGATGCGTTAACTAGAAAGTATTTTTCTATAACGATTATATCAACTGTACTATATGTGTTTAGCCTAAGGTATATTGGTTTTATTATTTGTACAGCCATGCTACTTTATATTCTTGAACATTTATATACAACATTAGAGCAAACGAATTATAGGCAATTTTTATACGGAATTGTTGCAACGACATTAAGTACATCGGTAGTCTATGTGTTGATGAGAAGTTTGACTAGGCTGATTTTTAGACTGACACGAGTCGGTTGTATCCCTATCATTTTTGCTAATGGCTCGATACAAGCTGTTATTTCGTTGCTATTTGTTTTTGCATTTACTTTAATTGTAAAAGCTACTATATGCAAAATGATTAATAATCGTGGCTATTATGTTGTATCTAAATCATTATTGATTACGTTTACTTGTGTTTTAGTTATTTATGTTGTATTTAAACAGTTCTTTAACGTAAATTTAGCAGTTGGGATTTTGAACTTTTAGGAGTTAAACGATGAATGAATTTGTAGAGGGACTAAACTTAGTTTTACATTTGTCGACATTTTTATGGTGTGCATTTGGATCTGTTTTAGGGATTATTCTTGGCGCACTTCCCGGGTTGACGGCAACAATGGGTATCGCATTGGTCATTCCAATTTCTTACCAGCTGGATACAGCCACAGGAATTGGATTGTTATTGGCAGTTTATTGTGGCGCTGTATGCGGCGCTTCAATACCAGCTGTATTGTTAGGAATTCCTGGCAATCCTAATGCCATCGCTACTGTTGAGGATGGTTTACTAATGACCAAAAAAGGTCTTGCGGGACAGGCTTTGGGTGGAGTAATTATTGCTTCGGTTATAGGTGGATTGGGTTCCGAAATTTTCTTGATTTTCTTTAGTCCATTAGTTGCCAAAATGACACTTGCTTTTGGACCTGCAGAAAAATGTACTTTGTCACTTGTTGGTATCATAATTATTGCAGCTGTTTCAGGCAAGAGTTTGTTAAAAGGTTTGCTTATGGGTGCTGTTGGGTTTGTGCTTGCTTTCTTAGGACCTGATCCTATGTCAGGAGCCTTAAGAATTCCTTTTACTACGCTTTTGAGTAAAACACCTCTTGCTAGTGGCTTGGATATGACTTCTGTATTGATTGGGTTATACGGTGTTAGCCAGGTGTTTTTTGAAATTAAAAATATAGTTAAAAATGAGAAAAAAGAAGTATGTACAGACATAGGTAAAGTCATACCTCCATTTAAGAAAATAACTTCGATGTGGAAAATAATTTTATCTTCATTGGGCATAGGTACATTGATTGGTGCCGTACCTGGGACAGGTGCGTCAATAGCTGTATTTATGAGTAGAAATGCTGCACAGGGAATTTGTGCAAAAAGCAAAGGTAAATTAGATATGCCTGGTACAGGATGTCTTGAGGGAGTGTTCGCACCTGAAGTTGCCAATAACGCCGTTACAGGTGGTGCGCTAATACCAGCTCTTAGCTTGGGTATACCAGGCGATTCTGCCACAGCTGTCCTTATTGGTGCTTTGTTAATAAACGGTGTTACCCCTGGTTTCTCTTTGTTTTCACAAAATATGCCGCTTGTTTATTCCATTTTTGTTACTTTGTTAATATCTAATATTTTTATGGGCGTTTTTCAATTTGCAGGAATAAGAATATATCCAAAGGTATTATTGATTTCTCAGAGCGTATTGATGCCAATTGTATTGATTCTTTCTTTTGTGGGACCATATGCATTAGCTGGTTCATCAGTATCTAAAGGAGTTTATTTCCTAGGAACATCATTGGTTATGGGTATTTTTGGCTATTATTTGAAAATTAATGACTATCCAATTGCACCAATAGTTTTAGGCTTGATTTTAGGAAAGATGTTTGAAGAACAATTTAGAAAAGGTATTAAATTAGGCGGCGGTACATTTGAAAGATTTTATACTTCACCGATATGTATGCTTTTTATAGCACTTGTTATTTTTGTAATAGTTTCAACTGCCATAAAAAATAGAAAGGCTAAAAAATGCTGAAGTATAAATTTCTAGGTGTTAATAATTCGCTTCAAGAAGTAAAAAGCGGCAATACCTCATTGCTAATCGGTTCTGATGGAACACATTTGCTTATAGATACATCTGTAAATATAGCTGAAGCTGTAGATTTTGATGTGGATGCTGTATTGTTTACGCACGAACATATTGATCATCTTTATGCTCTTCCTTCTTTATTACATCAAATGTGGTTAATGAAGAGAAAGCGACAGTTGAATATTTATTGCCATATAGGCATGAATGAAATTGTAAATAATTTGATTGATATTTTTGGTATTAGAGGTAAAAAAGACATATTTCCAATTGCCATTAATAATGATGATGAATTAAAAATAGGAGACATATTTGTTGAAGCAGTAAAGAGCAATCATACTGAATACTCGCGTTCCTATGTCTTTAGATATGCTGGTAAGAAACTAGTATATACTTCTGATACAAGACCATTTGCATATGCTCCTCAGAGTTTTATGGATGCGGATGTATTGATTCATGAAGCAGGTGGGACAGATCTCGAGCGTGAAAAACTTATTGATGGCGGACATTCGACAGCTGGGGATGCCGCCACCTTGGCTAAAAAAACAAATGCCAAAAAATTATTATTGTGTCATTTACCAGTAGGAGATAATGTGAAGCTCCATATTAAAAAAACAGCAATTAAAATTTTTAAGGATACAAATTTAGCAGATGTAAATTCATGGGTATGTTTGTGATTTGTTTCTATTTAGGTAACTTGTTTTCTGGGTCTCGTTTATGCCAAGCCTTGCTAGCGTGAGCGAGGCTTTTTTGCGATTACGAGTTCTTTGTGTATTAGAGTTAGCGTGTATAGGCCATGGACGTATACGGATTAGAAATTTTGTTGACATCTTTTGCGATGTACGTCGATGTCGAATTTTTGATTATGAGATAAAACTTAGTTATCATACTTACTGAAGATGTTTTTTTAGATTATACTTAACCGAAGAGTTATAGCTATACATAAGTATGTATATTCTGATCTTAAAGAAAGCAACACGAGGTAAAAAATCTAGTTTTGGTTGTAGATGATGAAAGTGATATTTTGCATCTTATTTTTCGTGCCTTACGAAATGAGGGATATGATACGATCGGGGCAGAAACTGCTGAAGAAGCGTTAGTGCAATTTAATAACAATCCAGTAGATATCGTGCTGCTTGATCTTATGCTACCTGACAAGAGCGGATATGATGTATTAGAGCAATTGAAAACAATCAATCCAACTTTGCCTGTCATAATCTTGACGGCTTTAGATACACGTCTTAATAAAATAAGCGGATTGAATTAGGGGCAGATGATTACGTCACAAAGCCTTTTGATGCTAAAGAGTTGGCCTCAAGAGTTAAGGCACGATGTACCGTAAAGCAACACAAAAAATGATTTGTTGTCAGATAGTATATATGTCCAAATCAGAAGCAAGATTATTAGCGGTGCTTGGCCGATTGGTATGCGGCTGAATGAAAAGAAGATTGCTGATGACTTGTTTGTGTCGCGCACGCCAGTTCACCGTGCCTTGCAAGCTATTTATGATGAAGGCTTGCTTGACTATAGCAAAAATTGGGGCTATTTCATCAAGGTTGTGACGAAAGAAGATATTCAAGAAATTTTCAAAATCAGAATTGCTTTGGAATCATTAGCTGCTTGTGAGGCGGCAGCCAAAATGACAGAAGCTGATTTTGCTGAATTGGATAAGATTAATTCTGATGCTTTGGCCGCTATTCAAAATAATCCGAATGATTATCATCAGCTTTACAAATTATCAAGCAAATTTAATGCCAGAATTAATCAATTCTGCGCTATGCCGAGGCTTAGATTGCTACAGGATGGGATTCAGGAATACTTGCAACATTTTAGAACAATGTCTTTTGAACAAAATTCTGAGCGCCGTGAATTAGCTGTGCGTGAGCATCAGGCGATTGTAAGTGCGATGCGTAGCCGTGATAATACTTTGATTTATAGCCGTGTAAAGGAACATTTACAACATGCTTCTGAATATATTATGAGTTTTGTGCCAGATAGGGGGCATCAAATTTGAGTAGATCTTATTTCAGTCAGTTATTTAAACAATACACAAATGTAAATCCTATGGAATATATAACTAATTTGCGTATGGAAAAAGCTAGGGAGTTGTTATTGGGAACTGACTGGCTAATTAAAGATATTGCGAAGGAAGTTGGTTATGCAAATGCGCTTTATTTTTCGCGCGTTTTTAAGCAAACATTTAATGTAAGTCCTCAAGTATTTAGGCAGAGAAACATAGTTTGAATTGGTTTTATTTAATTAAATTAGAAAATAAAAATGGCGCCGAACCAGCGCCCACTGGATGAACCAGTTGTTTACGGATATACCTTATTTTAATTCGGTATATAGTTTTGAATAGGACTAAAGTATTTTGATTTGCTTTAGGTTACCAATAGTGTAACATATAATCATAACTATTACTAGTTAGGAGTTGTGAGTATGGCAAAAAAAGATTACACGATTGGTTTAGATATCGGCACGAATTCAGTTGGCTGGGCGATAATTGATGATAATTTAAAATTATTAAAGCGTAATATGACAATTAAGGGAAATACAGATAAGAAATCTGTTAAACGTGATCTTTGGGGTAGCTTATTGTATAGTGGTAACTCAGATAAGACTACATCAGCAGCCGATGCTAGAAGTAAACGTGGACTTAGACGAAGACTTAGACGGAGAAAATATAGACTAGATAGGTTAAAGCAAATTTTTTCTGAAATAATTAATGATAAAGCACCAAATTTCTTTGATAAGCTGAATGAGAGCTTTTTAAACCCTAAGGACAAGAAGTACGGTAAATATCAGATATTCGATACTGAGAAGGAAGAAAAAGATTATTATCGTAGATATCCGACTATTTATCATTTGCGTAAAGATTTGATTGAATCATCAAAGAAACAGGATATTCGTTTAGTTTATTTAGCATTAGCACACATATTAAAGAGTAGAGGAAACTTTTTATTTGAAGGCAATATTGATGACCTAAAAAATGATTTTGCAGGTATTTATGAAGAGGTCGTTGAATTATGTATGACTATTAACGCTGAAGATGTTGATTTGGAATTTGAAGAAGTAGACAAACAAAGTCTTAATAGCATTATAAAAAATGAAGATATTTCTGAAATTGAGCAAGGACTAGAGAACTTTGCCGATGAACATGTCATATTTAAAGAGCAAAATAAAAAGAAAAATGATTTGTTCAGCAATTGTTGTAAGATAATTTGCGGACATACTGTTAAAGCTAATAAATTTGCTTCGGAGTTAGATTCTGAATTATTTATTTCCTTTAAGAGTGATGATTACGTGGATGTTATTGATGTTATTCAGTCTGGCAATGAAAATATTGCTAATTTGCTACTTGCGTGTCGTAAAGCATATGACTATATCATGTTTAATAGATTAGTTGATCTTAATATAGATAGTCCAGCAAAATTATCCAGTAATATGGTTAGTTTGTACAATCAACACGAAAAAGATCTTAAAGCATATAAAAAATTGATTAAAGAGTTCAATAAGTTTAAGCGCTCTAATGGTTGTAAAGATTTAGAAATGATAATACTTACAGCGGATGATATTGATTCTTTTAGAAAGAAAGTAGATAAAAAAGAAGGCAAGTTGAATGGGATAAATAAAAAAATAACGCATGAGCAAGCTTTGAAGAAGCAACTAAAGGACATGAAAAAGATTCTAGAGGATAAAAATACAGAGGCTGAAGATAAGCAAATAAACGATATTTTGAAAATGATAACATCCATAGAAGAAAGAGTGAATAAATCTTGCTTCCTTAAGAATTTAAGGTCAACTGATAATGCAAGTATTCCTAATCAAATTCAGAGACAAGAAATGGAAGCAATTTTGGACAAACAGGCTAAATTTTATCCTTTTCTTAATGAGCATAAAGATGAATTGCTGCAATTGTTAAGTTTCCGTATACCTTATTATGTAGGACCGCTTGTTAATAAAAAGTACAGTAGATTTGCATGGCTTGTACGAAAAGAAGGTCAAGTACAAAAAATTACGCCAACCAATTTTGACGGAGTAGTTGATAAACATAAAACAGCTGAAAAATTTATGGAACGGTTGATTGGTAAGGACGTTTACTTACCCAATGAGCGTGTACTACCCAAAGCTAGTTTATTGTATCAAGAATATTGTATTTTTAACGAACTGACCAAAGTTGCATATATAGATTCAACAGGTAAAAAAAACAATTTTTCATCAGAAGAGAAGTTAAACATATTTGAAAAGCTGTTTAAAACCAAAAGAGAAGTAACGAAAACAGATTTATGTAAATGCCTAAATAATGTATGTAAATTAAAAGAGAAAGTGAAAGAAACTGAAATTATAGGTATAAAAGCTAAATTTAATGCAAAATATTCAACATATCATGATCTTAAAAAGATTAATGGCATGGAGCAATTAATTGCTGACGAAGAAGGAAAACCGTTGTGTGAAGATATAATAAGCATTTTGACAATTTTTGAAGATAAGGATATTCGCTTGGTACGATTAAAAGAACTATTGTGTCAAAACAAAGATTTGATAAATAAGTTCTCACTTTCTGCTGAGAAATTGGCTAAGGTGTTAAGTACTAAGCATTATAAAGGCTTTGGTAATGTTTCAGCTAAATTGATTAACGGTATTCGTGATAAAAATTGTAAGACTATTTTGGATTATTTGATTGAAGATGATAAGGAAGCTTATTACGGTCGAAATAATCCCAATCGTAATCTAATGCAACTTGTTAATGATTCACGTTTGGCATTTAAAGGGCAAATTGATCGTGAACAGAATACACATTTGGAAGACCTATCACTAGATGAATTCTTAGATGATTTATATGTTAGTCCGAGCATAAGACGTGGCATCCGTTTGACAATTAGATTAGTTGATGAATTAGTCGAGATAATGGGATATCTACCTAAAAATATTGTCATTGAAATGCCAAGGGAAGATGGTGAAAAGGGAAAAATTGCAGATACAAGATATTCGAAATTGGAGAAAATGTTAAAAAAAGATGCTGCTCTAGAAGATTTATATAGAGTGTTGAAGACATACGAAAAAAATAAAAAAGCATTGGCAAATGATGCTCTTTACCTTTATTTTTTACAGAACGGCAGGGATATGTATACTGGCAAGGAAATAAACTTGTCAGAGCTCCATTCGTATGATATTGATCATATTATTCCTAAGAGTTTCAAATATGATGATTCACTAGACAATAAAGTATTGACGGCTAAAAAAATGAATATGGATAAGCGAACTGGTGCGCTAGATCATAATATCATTGAAAATCAGTGCGGATTTTGGCGTGTATTATTGCAACAAGATAAAATAAGTTTGGAGAAATATACCAATTTGATGAAAACTGAATTTACAGAAGCTGACAAAGCAGGCTTTATTATGCGTCAATTAGTTGAAACAAGACAAATTACAAAATTTGTAGCTCGATATTTGGATAATAAGTTTAATGGGTTAATTTCTGATCCAAATGATAAAGTAAATATACTTTTACCACGTGCCAGTTTATGTCATCAATTCCGCGAAACATTCGGCTTTTATAAGGTTCGTGAGCTTAATGATATGCACCATGCTCATGATGCGTACTTAAATGCAGTTATTGCAAATACGTTAAATAAAAATGCCTATCTGAGTGATTTGCTAAAATATGGAGCTTATAGTAAGTATAAGAAAAACGGTTTTAACAACAGTAATGGTATTATGGATTACTTTGGAAATACGCAGTTTAATTGTTTGTTTGTAGTTGAACGGACACTAGATAAGTGCCGCGTAAATATAGTTAAACATCCAGAAACTGCAAGTGGTGAATTTTATAATGAAACAATTCAAAAGAATAAGGTAAATGGCGGAAGTAGTACTAGATCGCTTAAATCATCGGTAAAAGTCTTGCAAAATACTGAACAGTACGGAGGATTTACTAATGTAAATAATGCGTATTTCATATTATTTGATTATAAAGCTAAGAGTAAATTAAAACGCAAGTTAATTGGAGTACCAATTGTTGATAGACAGAAATTTGAACAAGATCCAGTTACATATCTTGAAGCTAAGGGCTTCGATGAACCTAAGTTGGTACAAAAGTTACTTAAATATACTTTACTTGAATATGAAGATGGAAAGCGTAGATATCTTACAGGCGTGACAGGAAAAAGGTGTGAACTTGTAAGAGCAAATCAGTTGCTTTTACCTAGGAATATGATGGCTTTACTTCATCATTTACAGGAATGGCAGAAACACGATTTTGGTATAAAAGAAATGACTAAAGTTATCAAAAATACGAATAATATAGAAGCAAAGTTTGATAAATTATTTGAGCATATGATGAAATTTATAGATAAATATTCTGAGCCGCCAAAAATTGTTAGCTCTAAAATTAGCGAAGAATATCATAAATTACGGGAGAGTTTATGCCAAGATGATAATAAAATAAAAATTTATGCTGAGATTGGCAAAGCTTTATTGAGCTTATTACATTTAGTGGATTCTAAATCTGCTTGCGTATTTAAGTTTAGTGGGCTAGAAATAAATCGCATAAGATACCAAAGTATAAATGAGAAAAAGGAGCCTGTTATTATTTTCCAGTCATTAAGCGGATTGCGTGAAAGTAGGTACAAATATAATCAATAATTAAATGGGTGAGTATTATGGCTTGGCGGACATTAGTTGTAAATTGTCATTCAAAGTTGAGTTATCGCAATAATCATTTGCTCTTTCAAAGTGCAGATAAAATGGAACAAATTCATTTATCTGAAATTGATGTACTGATACTTGAAAACACAATGATTACTATGACAACGATGCTCATTAAAAGATTGATTGATGAAAAAATTGCAGTTATATTTTGTGATGACAAAGCGCTGCCGATTGCTAATTTGAGTGCATTATATTCAAGATATGATAGTGCAGCGCAATTGGAAAAGCAGATATTGTGGGACAATGAAATCAAAGACAAAGTTTTACAGCAAATACTTTTACAGAAAATGACGAATCAGTCCGCCTTGCTTAAGAGTAATGACTTATTAACTAAAGTAGAGGCTATTGACGACTTGATACTTAACGTAAATGTAAGCGATCCAGTTAATACCGAAGCACAAATTGCGAAAATGTATTTCAAAAGCTTGTTCGGAGCAGATTTTCATAGACGTGAATTAACGGATATTAATGCTGGCTTAAATTATGGCTATAGTATTTTACTTAGTATGGTAGCAAGAGAGATCGCAGTAAATGGTTGTATTACGCAATTAGGTATAAATCACTGTAATCAATTTAACCAGTTTAATTTTGCAAGTGACTTGATGGAGCCATTTCGTGTGCTGGTTGACCAAATAGTTTATGAGAATAGGCATGAATCATTCGTTTATATTAAGCGGAGAATTTTGGATATTTTTAATCGCACTTACAAGTATCATGACAAAAATGCTTATTTAACTAATATCATTAGTGATTACGTGCGTAGGATAATTCGTGCTTTGAATCGAGAAATTACTGAAATTGATGAGTTTAGATATGAGCTATAGGTTTATGAGAATACTAATTATGTTTGATTTACCGACGACAACAGCTACTGAACGAAAAGCTTATCGAGAATTTCGTAAATTTTTGCTCAAAGAAGGATTTTTGATGCATCAATTTTCAATCTATAGCAAAATATTTCTCAATGATACAGTAAAAGATAGCTTAATCAAGCGGATTAAATGGAATAAGCCACCAACTGGCTATGTAACAATTTTGACTGTTACGGAAAAACAATTTGCGCGCATGATTTATTTGTGCGGTAATGCGGATATGAGTGTGGCTAATAGCGACAAACGGGTAGTAATATTAGGTGACAATGATGATTAATCTCAATTTTCATTTGCTTGATAAACCTCTAGTTATTGAAAATATGACAGTGCTTGTTATGGAGGATCATCACGCTTTTGCAACATTGGTTGAGAAGCTCTATCAATATGAAGAAGATGGAGATATTAGACTATATTATGATGATATGTCTGAAGTAAAGGTTAGTGAGTTACAGTTAATAACAGATATTTTAGCTTATGATTTAAATTCGAATGTTTTACATAAACGCGTAGTTAGTGATTTGTTGGATCAATTAAATCAAGCGTATGAAAGAAAAACTAAAATCGAAAAACTTTTATTTGATTTGTATGATTTATTATGCGAAGAGTTAGTTGATCATGAGCTTAATTTAAGTTTAGATGAATTTCAACTAGATAAATATCTTTCGAGTCTAAAAATAAGATGTGAGAGTCAAGCAGATTCAATCTTTGAAAAAATATTATCAATTGTCCAAGTAAGTAATTATTTAGGAAAGCAGAAATTATTAATATTAGTTAATGCTTTGTCTTACTTGAGTGAATCTGAGATTATTAAACTTGAGGAATATGTTTCTCTAAGTGGAATTGATATCTTATGTTTGGAAACGCATAAAGTTGAAGGCGTGGATCAGTTATGCATGGATGCAGATTATTATTTTTATGAAATTAAGCCTGATATTTGCGAATATTAGAGACATTTCTAATAAAAATGAATTAGATTTAATAATGAGTTATAATATACACGTACCTTGAAATCTTTGCATACCTGTTAAGAAACAGTTTTAGAGGTATGTAGTTTTGAATAGGACTAAAACAAATTAAGCACTGTATCAGCACTACCTGTAGTTTTAGAGGTATGTAGTTTTGAATAGGACTAAAACACTTGCCACATAGTCACCGCCGCCAAAAGCGTTTTAGAGGTATGTAGTTTTGAATAGGACTAAAACTCACTAGCTAATAACGAAGTAGTTGCGCTGGTTTTAGAGGTATGTAGTTTTGAATAGGACTAAAACTCACTAGCTAATAACGAAGTAGTTGCGCTGGTTTTAGAGGTATGTAGTTTTGAATAGGACTAAAACTGTATAAAGCAAAGCACAGCGGACGGGCGAGTTTTAGAGGTATGTAGTTTTGAATAGGACTAAAACGCTAACCGTTTTGCATGTTGGTGCGCGCAAGTTTTAGAGGTATGTAGTTTTGAATAGGACTAAAACTAAAGAACGTTATTGTAGTGGTAAATGCCCCTAGCTTAAGCGAGGGACATCCTATTAGAGAAAATAATAGCCTCAGTTCTATCAATCAAAAAAGCTTATGGACTTTATCAGCAAGTCCAACTCAAAAAGCTAGAGATTGAAAAGCTAAGGCTAGAGATCAAAAAGCTAAATAAAGAGTAGCTAACAGAGAGGCAACAACCTCGCTGTCAGTTACGTTTTAGCATATTCAAGATTAAATAGAAATGAAACAACATCACTCAAAATAACCAGCTTAAGCAATTGAATATGTACGCCGGCATATTGTACATAGCCTTCAAATTTGCTATCATGCAAAAACAATGTCTTAGGCGCACTTTTTAACGCCTATGCGTAATTACAGGATGCAGGGGAATACGACCATCGAATTCATCATAACCAAAACAAGTTTTCAATATCTAGGTGAAGAAAACGAGCTAGTTGCCTGGCAAGCAGATAAATACCAAGCTTGGTATGAAATGCCGTGGCAATGTAGAGAAGTTATCCAGTCTACTCAATTGAGTGAGCAGTTGTTTATGCGCTTGAGTATGTTCTTTTACAAACATATGTGTGCGACACGCGATATTGAGTTTTTGCGCGAAAAAGCGGAATTTACATATACGGAAGCAGATTTAGAGAGTGTACTTTGGCAGGGCGACATAGCTCTATCTATAAGGATATTTTGGTTAAAGAGTGGCTAGATTTACAATTTGCCAAATTAACGTCTCAATTCCAACAAGCAATGGGCACCTATGCTAAATCAGTCAGCGAATATTACCGTGAAAAACAACTTTAATTTACAACGCCTGAGCGTATATTTTTTCATTTGGCTGAAACAAAAAATAATTCTAAATATCCTTTTGCCTTCATGGCTAGCTATAGTGAACTAGAAGCTGGCCAAATCCATCATTATCCGCTTGCTCATGCCTTAACCAAATATCGGAATGAGCAAAAGAAAATATTAGAATTAATCAGTTCGATTGCCAAACTAGAAAAAGAATCTAGCCTGATTAAGCAACTTTTACATAGCGGTGAACTCTTTCAAACTATTTATTTTACACAAACTGAAGCATATCAATTCTTAAAGGAACTGGAACTTTATGCTAAAGCTGGCATACTAGTCAAGATACCTAACTGGTGGGCTAAAAATAAGAAAAATAGCAGCTTACAGATGAAAGTCCAAGCAGCCTCTAAATTTGGCCAAGATAGTTTATTAGCTTTCCAACCAGAGATTATGTATGATGGCCTTAAGCTCAGCAAAAAAGAACTCAAAGAATTCCTAAAATATAGTGAGGGGCTTAGATTATGCAAGGGCAATTGGGTTGAGATAAATCACGAAAAGCTAAAAGATCTACTTGCCTAATCTGAAGAACTAGAAGCTGAAACAAGTGACGGCTTGACGTTGATGGAAACACTTAAATTAGCTAGAAAAGGTCAAAAGTTCTTTGATTTAGAAGTATATTAAAATTATTTCAACAAGCCATTAAGAAACTACGGGAAAAAGACAAAACATTTGACTTGCCCCTTAGTGTAAAGGCTGAACTTAGGCCATATCAATTAGCAGGTTACAAATGGTTACTTGCAATGGACAAGCTAAACATGGGTGTAATTTTAGTTGACGATATGGGTCTAGGCAAAACTGTACAGATAATAGCTTACTTAGAGAATTTGCGTTACTATCAAAAAGCAGACAAAGTATTAATTGAGCTGCCAATTTCATTGCTGGCTAACTGGGAAGAAGAATTGAAAAAGTTTGCTCCAAGCGCACCATTTGTTACTTATCATGCGAAAAATCGAGAAATTGGTGAATATATTACTCTGACAAGCTATGAATTATTGAAACGAGAAGCAAAATTATTAGACCAAAAATGGGATGTCGTAATCCTTGACGAAGCGCAGGCAATCAAAAATATAAATACTCAACAAACAAGAGCCGTCAAAGCTTTGAAAGGCCGAATGAAAATAGCTTTAACAGGTACACCAATTAAGAATAACCTGATGGACCTCTTTTCTATTTTTGACTTTATTTTGCCAGATCTTTTAGGATCAGCTACGCAATTTCAAAATTACGCTAGTAACTTAAAAGAAACAACAGATGGCTATCTAAAACTTAGACAGGTAGTATCACCATTTATTATGCGCCGGCTGAAAACAGATAAGTCAATTATTGAGGATTTGCCTAAGAAACTGGAGCGCAAGGAATATATTGATCTTGCGCCTAAGCAAGCTGCTTTGTATCGCAAAGTTGTATCTGACTTTGCCAAGAAAATTGCTAAGCTTAAAGGCATGGATCGCCGGGGCATGATTTTGGCTACATTAGGTAGTTTGAAACAAATTATCAATCATCCAAGCCAATATAGCGGTAGTGAAGAATATAAGGCTACTGAGAGTGGCAAATTTTTACGCTTGGCAGAGCTGGTGCAAGAAATTTATCAAGCTCGTGAGCGTGTCTTAATTTTTACACAATACAGAGAAATTATTCCTTATCTAGCTGAGTTCTTGTGTAAATCATTGGGTGACAATAATATTGAGCCGTTGGTTTTGCACGGTGGTACGAAAGCTAAAGATAGGCAAAAATTGGTAGATGAGTTCAATGGCGATAAATATTATCCTTTCATGCTAATTAGCCTAAAAGCAGGTGGCGTTGGCTTGAATTTAACAGGTGCTAACCATGTGATTCACTTTGACCGTTGGTGGAATCCACAAATTGAGCGTCAAGCAACAGACCGTGCTTATCGCATCGGTCAAATGAAAGATGTGCTTGTTCACTATTTTATTTGTCGCCAAACAGTTGATATAGCGATTGACGAACTTTTAGAAAACAAAAAGAATTTGTCGGACAGTGTCATTGCTGAAAACAAAGCGCCGAACTTGACAGAGTTAAGTAACGATGAAATCTGTAAATTCTTCGCATTGAGAAAGGAATAAGCTGATGGCAAGACAAAAGAAAACGACTGAATCGAAGACGTTTACAATTTCTGTAAGTTCTAGGAAAATCACAACTAGCTGGTGGGGCATGGCTTGGCAGGATAAAATCACAAGTTATTCTGATTATGCTAACCGTTTGCCTAGAGCTAGAAGCTATCTGCGTAATGGCAAGGTGCGTGAGCTTGCAATTGAGCCTAATTTCGTAACTGCTAAAGTTAAAGGCACTCGTCCAAGACCATATAATGTGCAAGTTTATATTGAGCCGCTGAGTGATTACAAAAAGCAAGTTATTAGGCAGCTATTTAATGAGCAAATTAGTTCTGTCGAGGAGCTTTTGACTGGTTCATTTCCTAAGTCTTTGGCAGATCAATTTTTAAAGGGAGATTGTCCCTTATTTCCTACGGATGATGAGATAAGCTTTTATTGTTCATGCCCGGATATGGCTTATCTTTGTAAGCACGTTGGCGCGGTTTTATATAGTATAGGCGTTGTGTTTGATGAAGATCCGAGCTTGTTCTTTAAATTGCGTAATTTGGAAATTGGCCAATTAGTCCAAGCTACAATTGATGAACGTCTAGATGTTTATTTGGAACATGCTAGTAAAGCAAGTGAGCGCCAAATTGTAGCTAGTGACGTTAATGAAATATTTGGCGAACTTTAAGTAAAAGATAGTTCTAGGTATAGGCGAAAATACGTTATTTGCCATTTTCATTGATGCTCCTACGCTGAACCTTACTACGCTTCCTATCTAAAATCCTCATCAAGCCTACCTTTGACGCTACTTTTAATTGAAGCAATCTATCTCCGATTACCAAAGCAATATTTGTATCCTTTTGTGACAGAGAGAAAGAGAAATGGCATTTTTTGGTAGTAGATGTTGTTGGGACTTTGACTCATCAAACAAGTTAAAGAGGCGCTAGCACGTACTGGGCCTCTATTGAAGAAGCGGTTGAAAGCAGAAGAAAGTGAACGGCTTACAATTTGTAAGCCGTTGAAAATGCAAGCTACAGATGGCAAGATGCGCAAAACAGACGCTACTGGCGTACAGGGTATTTTCCGCATCATTCAATCTATACCCTCTCCCCAAGCTGAACCTTTTAAGATGTGGTTAGCTGAAGTTGGCAAAGAAAGAATTGATGAAGTCATAGACCCAGAACTCACAATTGATCGATCCTTGCAAACTTATCTCCAAAAAGGTTACACAAGAGAATGGATTAACCAAAGGCTTCAAGCAATTAAAGTTAGAAAAGAATTGACCGATACATGGCAGAATCATGGCGTAAAAGCAGGTAGAGAATATGCAATTTTGACGAATGAAATATCAAAAGCTGGGTCGGGCATGACAACTAGAGAGTATAAGAACTTGCAAGGCCTCAAAAAAGAAAATCTCAGAGATAATATGTCTACAACCGAACTTATTCTGAATATGCTTGCCGAAACAGCTACCAAAGATATTACTAATTCATCTAATCTAAAAAGCCTAGAGCAAAATAAAAAAGTTGCCCAAAAAGGCGGCAACATTGCCAGCAATGCTAGTAAGTAGGGTGTTTTTGCGCTTCATTTCGCAGACGTTTTACATGCTGCACGTCATGTGCACCGTTGCTTTTCTCCTTGCACCAGCTTGGTTTATACTATCTGAATTAAAACAATAAGGAACAAATATTATGCAGACGAGAGATATTTTAATAGAATGGGCTAAAAGATTACAAAGCTTAGCGCAGGCTGGATTAACCTATGGTAAAGACAAGTTTGATCTAATGCGTTATCAAGAGCTTCGAGAAATTTCTGCCGAAATGATGGCCTGGAAAAGTGACATGCCTTTAGAAAAGGTTAAATCTCTTTTTTGTAATGAAATTGGCTACCAAACACCTAAAATTGCAACTCGTGCAGCAATTTTCAAGGAGCAAAAAATATTATTAGTTCAAGAAAATGACGGTAGTTGGTCTATGCCAGGTGGTTGGTGCGAGGTGAATTTGTCGGTAAAAGATAACTGTATAAAGGAATCCAAAGAAGAAGCTGGAGTTGATGTAGAGGTGGAAAAAGTGATTGCTTTACATGATTTAAGCAAGCATAGTTCTAAAGCCTACCCTTACGGCGTTTTAGAAGTTTTCTTTCTGTGCAAGCCAAAAGCAGGACATTTTTCTAAAAATGCCGAAACGATAGATAGCAGATATTTTTCAGTCGATGAATTGCCAGAACTTGGCAGTGATAAAGGTTCAGCTGAACAAGTTTTAATGTGCTTTGAAGCTTTACATGATCCTCATTGGGTAACTCGTTTTGAGTAAGTAAATATTGAGTTTATTGAAGAGCTAACTTCTAGGGAATACTTGCATAGTACAAACAAAGAGCCCAACCAGCACATTGCCAGTTGGGCTATTACGATAACTTCAACTACTCCAGAGAAGCTAAGCTTCAAAGCAAGTTCAAGTTAAAACACAATTCAGTTTCTCATTATTTCAATTTTGCTTTGTTTTCAGCAAATTCAGCTTTGATCTCAGCCACGATATTTGGCTCTTCGATCAACTTAACAGCTGAAGCTGCCAAGACTTTAGCACCCATTTCAATTGCGACATGAGCTTCTTTGGTTTTACCGCAATCAATGAAGGCTTGTGAGTGGGAAGCTGTGCCAACTGGCACGAATGCTACTCTGATGCAGGAACCTGGAATTTCATACATAACATTGGACAAGTCAGTTGAACCAGTCTTTTTACGTGGACCTGAAATTTGAGGTGCGCCAGCTTCTTCAGCCTTTTCCATCAAAACTTCGTTCAATTTCAAAACAGGAATCTTGTTGTTCAAACGATCACCCCATTGGAAATCGTAAGTTGTGTCAGTCATCAAAGCAGCGCCCTTAATGATGTTTTCGAAACGCTTTTCAACCTCGTTTAAGTATTCTCTTGAATAAGAACGAACATAGAACTTAGCTCTGCACTTAGCTGGAACAACGTTAGCTGCGCCAGTGCCTTCGAGGATTGAATAGTGCATTCTTGTATCTTCTCTTACATGCTCACGCAAGAACTCAACACCAGTGAAGGAGAGGACCATTGCATCCAAAGCTGAACGGCCTTCTTCTGGCTTGATAGCAGCGTGTGAAGCTTTACCATGGAATGTGATAAAGGCTGTGGTCATAGCCATTGACTTAACATCAGCAGTTGTGGTTGGTGAACCGTGCATCATGAGAGCTACATCGAGTTCTTTCATGTAACCTTCTTTTAACATGATGATCTTGCCATGTGCTGTTTCTTCAGCTGGTGTACCGTAAACTGTCAATTGGAAATTGTCGCCTTCGAAGTTGTTGATAATAGCGCTCATTGCCATCAAGATAGACGGACCTTGCATGTGGTGAGCACAAGCATGGCCGATACCTTCCAAAGCATCCATTTCAATTAAGAAACCAATGTTAGGGCCGCCTTGGCCACGTCTGTAAGTAGCTTTGAAAGCAGTTTCGAGGCCAGCGATACCAACTTCAACGTCAAAACCCATCTCGCGTAAGTCATCAATCAATAATTTTGAGGTCTTGAATTCTTGTTTGCCTAATTCTGGATTATCGAAAATTTCATCTGCCATATCCAAGTATCTAGGCTTAATCTGATCAATCCAGTTAAATAATTTTTGGTCTTCCATTGTGCAAATTCCCTTCTATAAGGCAATTTTTTTACGTTAAATTGTGAAAAACGCTTTTATTTATACTTTTTTCATGATAACATAGTTTTCAGCAAATTACACAAAGTGCAGTTCGCGTATTTTCCTTTGGAGGTTAAAATCATGGGAAATAAGACTAAAAGTGGTAAAAAAGCACCACACTCGTTAGTTATTTTGTTCAGTATGGTCCTGATTATTTGGGCCTTGACCTGGTTGGTACCTGCAGGTGAGTACGTACGTGTTAAGAATGACCTTGGTAAGAAGATAATTCAAGCTGGTTCGTTCCATTTCGTAGAGAGTCACGCAGTATCTATCGTCGATTTACCTTTGATTGTTTGTAAAGCCTTCATCAAGAATATGGATCTTTTGCTCATGATCATGTTCTCTGGTGCCGCTTTCTCAATCATTACAAAATCCGGTGCCTTCCAATCAACTGTAAGTAAGGTATTTGAAAAAGCAAAGGGCAAGGGCATTTGGATTATTCCAATTTTGACCGTTATGTTTGGTGCTTTGTGCACAACAATTGGTGTTAATACATTTATTGCCTTTACACCAATGACAGTAATGATTGCTTATTCACTTGGCTTGGATTCACTTGTCGGTGCTTCCATCATCTTGTTAGGTGGTGCAGTTGGTTTCTCAAGTGGTATGTTCCAACCAAGCACGACGTTACTTAGCCAAAGTATTGCAGGCTTGCCGCCATATTCTGGTCTAGATTATCGTTTTGCTATTTTTGTTGTCTTTATGATCTCTTCTATTGCCTACATTATGGTTTATGCGAAAAAGATTAAAGCTAATCCAAGCTTGAGTCCTGTTTATGAAATTGATAAGGTCAACAATGTGTTTGGCGAAAATAAACTTGATGAGTATGGTCAATTAACATGGCGTAAAGTGCTTATCATCATTACCTTGTTTGCAACTATGACGATAATTGTTATCGGTGGTGCTAAATGGAAATGGGGTATGGCTCAGATTGCCGCTGCTTTCTTAGTTTTGGCTATTGTTGATGGCTTTTTAGCTAAGAGTACACCATCAGAAATTGCTAGCGACTTCGTAGCTGGTGTTAAGAAGATGATGGGTGCTGTCATGATCATTGGTGTTGCTCGTTCAATCGGTGACATCATGAAAGCTGGCTTGATTATCGATACAACAATTGAGTTCTTGACACACTTAGTTACAGTTTTGCCAAAGCCAATTCAAGGCGTTTCAATGTTGACGTGTAACTATTTGATCAACTTAGTCTTGACCTCAGGTTCTGGTCAGGCTGCTGTTGTTATGCCAGTGTTCTTGCCAATTGCTGATAGTATCGGTATGTCGAGACAAGCTGTTATCACAGCTTTCTGCATGGGCGATGGCTTTGGTAACTACATTGTGCCAACTTCTTCAGCTTTGATGGGTATCTTGGGCGCTGCCAATATTCCTTTCGAAAAGTGGGTCAAGTTCTTCTGGAAACTATTCGTAATCTGGTTCCTCTTGTCCTGTGCATTCGTTATCCTGGCACCAGTTTTCCATCACGTCTAAAGTTCAAATTGACATTAAATTATACGGACAAAATTTAAGAGCACAACTTCAAGCTTGTGCTCTTTTTTGCGTCAAAGCTAGGCGTCAAAGCTGGGCCTCCAAACAAGAGCCAAAGCTAGGCGCCAAAGTCGAAATCAAAGCTAGACGCAAAAGCCAGAGCCAAAGTTGGGCGCAAAAGTCTGAGTTGAATCTGCGCCCAAGAGCAGGCGACAAAGCTTAAGTGAGTTTTAGATGAAGTTATGCTCCTTCGTGCAAGCTTTTTTGCAGGTGCTTTACGAGATGTGGAGGCCCAAATGATTATTTGCTTGCTTTGATGCGTTCTATAATTTGAGAAGCCTTTTCGCTCTTTAAGAATTTTAGACTACTCTCTGGCAACATTGAATTTAATGTTTGCCAATCGTTCACTTTGATAGCCTGGCGGACTTTCGAGGCACTGATAATTGAGCCATCTGCTTCAGCTCTTTGAATGATATTACAATTCAAATTGTATTTTGTTAGTTCGGCTTTTAGAACGGAATTGTAGATAGCTGTCGTATGGCTGATTGGTTCTTCTCCGAGAAAACGTGTCTGGATATTTAATGCTTTAGCAATTTTACTGAATATGACCGCCTCAAGTACTGCTTGATTTTCAGTTGCCAAATCTTCGCTAGCTTGGAAATAAGCGGGGAAGGTGGCCGTACTAATCATATAGGAACCTGTGTCATGATAAACAATGTTTTTGATCATGGCGCTACCTTGCTTAACTAACATCTTCCTAACTTGAAATGGGAAAACACTATGCTCAGCACTTACGACAAAGACGTGGAGAGTGTCAACTTGTTTAGCTGCTTGCTTAATTAAGTAGAGGTGACCTTTCGTAAAAGGGTTAGCGTTCATCACAATTGCTGCATTATTAGCATTAGCCTTATTGACGTTAGAATTAGCATCTAGGTTATGGCTTTCTTTAGCCAAATTTTCTAAATAATTACTAAAACCGTTAGATTTATTTTCGAGAAAAACGATATTGTCTGTTTTGGCAATCAAATAAAAACCTAGCTGTTCTAACAATTTTTGATTTTGCAGCTTAGTGTAAACAAATATGTGATTATAACCTGCTAAAAATTGTCTTCTGATAATTTCGCTAACTAGCTTCGAGAGTAAGCCCTCGCCTTGGTGCTTGGATTGGACTGCCAAACAGCGGAGTGTATTTTCATAGCAAGCAGCTGTGGCAATCAAGTTATCTTCAGCATAGAGGCCCAAAATATAGTCAATATTGTTGTCGAGCTTTAAGTTCACCTCGTTCAACAAAGCCTGTAATTCAGCCTTTTCTTTAGGGCTATTTGTTAGTATTTGACGAATTTGATATTCAGACATAGATTAGCTTCCTTTGGCCTTATGGTAAAATAATCATAGCATAAGGAGTAAAGCTATGAAGATTACTTTGCCTGAGATTTGTCAAAATTATTCTAATCTTTTGCAGCAATTTAGTGCTGAAATTCAGACCAATTTAGCTAAAAAAGGAGCGTTAGTTAGTGAAAAATATGCTTTTAAGTTAGAAGCTGCTAATTTTGAATATTGGCAAAATATCGATTCAACTCAGCTCAGGGCTAAACAATTAGCACATACACAATTAATCAATTTGATCATTGCAAGATGCCAGACAAAGGGGCGTGGCCGTTTCGGTCGGCGCTTCTTTTCGCCTTTAGGTGGCCTTTATTTTACTTTCACTTTGCCACTTGTTGCAGACTTAAATCGCTTGCTTTATACACCACTTTTGGCTGTTTCTTTGCAGCAAAGTTTAGCTACGATTGTTAAACGTAGCTGCCAAATTAAGTGGGTGAATGACCTTTATTTTCAAAAAAAGAAGGTCGCTGGCATCATTACAGAATGTGTCACTGATAAAGACAAGAGCTATTTGGTTTGTGGCGTTGGGGTTAATTGGCAGGCTCCAATTGGGGTGGAAGTACCTGATTTAATTGCTAATCGAGTTGGAAATTTAAAGCTAAATAAAGAGCCAGTAACGTCTAGAGAACATGCTTATCTCAGCCCTTTGCAGATAGACGTGCTTAAAGAGTTTTTTCAAAATTTGGCCAATTGGCAGCTTGCTTACACGTTAGGTACAGCTGATTTCATGGCTGTTTATGAAGAAAATATGTTAGCGAAAAATGAGCATGTGCAACTTTCAAATGGTGCGAGTGTCAAGCTCATTGGTGTTGACCATCAAGACGGCGGATTAATAGTTTTGCAGGGAGAAAAACAGCTAAAAATCACTTCTGGTGAGCTAAGTTTACTTATTGACGATAAGCAAGGTGTAAACTGGTGATTGTGTCCTAGGACACAATTTGCAACTGTGAGGAGATAACTTATGCAAAATAATAATTCAGCTATGAATGGAAACGTAGCTAATTCTAAAAAGACTTTTGAGTTAGTCTTAGCAGCCTTGTTTGGCGTTTTGACATTCTTGGGAACTTACATTTCTATACCTATGTATCCAGTGCCAATTACCTTACAGACGTTTTTTGTTTTATTGTGTGGCTTTTATTTAAATCCATATTATTCTGCTTTGTCGATGGCACTGTGTTTGCTTTTGCGTTTCTTGACAAGTGGATTCAGCGTCTTTGTTACACCTTCGTTTGGTTTCTTAATCGCTTTTATTGTGGCAGCAAGCTTTGTTAGCTCGCAAAGGCAGAAAAAGCATTTAGCTTTTGGTCAAGTCATTTTATTGTTGGTAGTGGCAGAAGTTGTTTTGTATCTGATTGGTTTGCCGTATATGGCCTATGTTTTGAATGTTTATTTGGGCAAAAATTTAAGCTTCTTCACTATCTTAAAAGTGGGTATGTTGCTGTTTATTCCAGGCGATGCGATAAAGTTATTGGTGGCAGCTTATATCTACCGCAGCTTGCCTGAACTTAAATTGCTTAGAAAGTAATTCAAGTTAGTTAAATTTAATAGTTTGCGTTTTAGGTGCGAAACAGTCTGTCTGTTGTACAGGCTGTTTTTTATGCTTCGTTAGATGAAAGTAGTGTTATGGTTTGGCACTAATATGGCACTGATGTGGCACTAGTATGACACTGATATGTCTTTACTTGGCACTGATGAAGCGCAATTTGCACTGCAATGACACTGATAAGGCTTGAATTGACATTAAGATGGCACTACTCTGGCAACTGGGAGAGCCTAATTCAGCCAAACACCACTATTTGGCCAGTTAGGCCTAAGTTCAGCTAAACATTTGATTAAGCTGAATAAGTCAGCTACACCGCCAGATGAGAGATTATGCATAAGATAAAATTTATTTAGCTGCTTAGCCCTTTCTAGTAAGTCTGCTTTGTCGGAGCTAAGTATGGATTTAGCTGTTTCTTGGACGTATCTTAACTTCCTTAGGCCAGCACTAACTTCAAGCTTGCCACAACTATCGGCAGCACTAGTATTTTGGCCCACCGTATTTCCACGATGATAAGTTGTTGTGTCGTCGACGTTTGCTATGAGGTACAAAGTCAGCTCCAAATCTGACCATTTGTAAGTAGCATAACGTTCAACTGTATCCAAGAGGAATTGAAAGCCGGTTAAGGGCAATTGACGAATGTCGTTTAGGCCGGCTGATTTGGATCGAGAACTACGAGATTTGGCCATATTGATGTAGTCTAGCCTTAGATTACTTGCAAAAGTTTGAATGTGGGCTAAAAGGGCGGCCCAAGGTGTGCTAGTTACCCAAGCTTGCCAGAGAAAGAGGGTTAAAAAGAGTAAGCCTTTTTGCGTATTGATGCCGTTAGTTGCTTGCATGAGCCTACATTCACAGCCATAACCAGTTTGGCGCAAAGCTTTAAAAGAACTAGCAGCACTCAAGGGGAGGGCGGCTATCTCGGTGCAAATCACTTTGTTAGATTTTAGAAAAAGCAGATAATCCATGTCTTTATGACAACCCTGACTTTGCATATTGACACAACCAAAAGCTAAATCACGTGATAATTCAGCTTCTAGGGCGTGCCCTAATGCTTCTACAAATAAGTTGTAAGCCATGTGGATACCTCTTTTGCTATACTAGATATACTAATTTATGTAATCTAACATATGGAGCAAGTTTATGACAAGCAATTTATTTTCCGATGGTGCCAAGGTTGAGCTAGCAAAGATGCTTGAACGCCGTGAACAACGTGTGCTTACTTACTACAATTATTGGCAAAAAGAGCCAACGGCAACTATAATTTCGCTCAAATTAAATATCCCTGGACCAATTAAAAATAATACCCAAATTAAAGCTTGTTTTGAACGGCTGCTAAAACCTTTTTGGGCTGCTATAGAGGCCAAAGAACTCACATATAAGGTTGTTTTTTCAGAGCTTGAGCTTTTAACTGGCCCTGAAATTATTATCGCAGGTGGAGATTTAGCTCTAACCTGGAAAGAGTTAGCACTTTCGATTGAGACTCGTAAAACAAGCAGCCGTTTGCTTGATGTTGATGTATTGACCAAGCAAAAAACGCTAACGCGTAAAGATTTAAATCTACCACCTAGGCGCTGTTACTTGTGCGATGCAGAAGCGAAAGTTTGTGCGCGATCTAGGCGCCATTCGATTGAAGAAATGCAAGCTTGGATCGATAACGCCTTAAGAAAAGACGGTTTGATCTAGAACACAAATTAATGAATAACTGCGCACCTTCTTGGCAGAAATGCATAAAAGAAAGTGTTTTTTTGATGCGTTTTTAAGCAGAAGCTCCCTAATCTAAATAAAATTTAGCAACTCTTTTATATAATTATGGTATTAGAAAGTAACTGGGAGGCAAAAACTCATGAAGTTGTTACAAGCTGCGATTGCTGGGACTTTGGAATCAAGTGATGCCATGGTCACAGTTGAACCTGCAGATTCATTAGAAGTTGAAATCGACAGCTCTGTATATGCTCAATTTGGCGAACAAATTCGCAAAACAGCATATGAAGTGTTAAAAAATTTGGATGTCGACGGAGCTAAGGTACAAATTAATGACCGTGGAGCCCTAGATTGCACGTTAAGAGCAAGATTGGAAACAGCTGTATTTCGCGCCAATGGTCAGACTGAGAATTTACCATGGAGGACGAAGCTATGAGAAGAGAAATTCGTCGTACGATGATGTTCTTGAATTGTCAAAAGGCATCATTGGTTAAAGATCCATATGTCTATGAGCCAGATTGCGTAATTCTCGACTTGGAAGATGCTGTTGCTACTTCTGAGAAAGATTCTGCTCGTATTCAGCTTTACAATACACTGAAATATCTTGATTACCGTAAAACAGAACGTTGGGTACGTATTAATGGCGTTGATACCCCTTATTTCCACGAGGATATTAGAGCTGCTGTAGCTGGCCATGCCGATGGTATCCGTATTCCTGTTTGTGAATCAAAAGAAGATGTTGTGTTAGTTGAGAAACTGATTGCTGAGGCTGAAAAAGAATTTGAAGTGCCAGTTGGCCAAACCCTTTTGATGGCTGCTTTGGAGTCGCCTAAAGGCATCATCAATGCTTATGACATTGCAACTGCAAGTTCCCGTATGATGGGTATTGCGTTGTCTGCTGGTGACTTCACACGCACTATGCATGCTAAACACACAAAGACTGGTGAAGAATTGTTCATCGCTCGTGGCCAGATTGCTTTGGCAGCTCGTGCCGCAGGCGTTATGTGCTTTGATACAGTCCACACTGATTTGGATGACTTAGAGAGTTTGCGCAAAGAGACAGAGTTAATTCGTAACATGGGCTTCGATGGTAAGTCTGTTATCAATCCTAAACAAATTGCTGTCATTCATGCCGTATTTAATCCAACTGAAAAAGAAATCAAGCATGCTGAGCATATCCTTTTGGCTCTTAACGAAAATAAAGCAAAGGGTATCGGTGTTATGGTCGTTGATGGCAAGATGGTTGATGTTGCCATGAAAGAGGGCGCTGAACGTACTTTACAGTTGGCAAAAGCAACAGGATTGTATGAGGGAGATTTAGTATGAAGAATAAAGTAGGTCGTGAGATACCTGATGAGTTATTAAAAACTGGTCTGGAGCCTTTTCAGGGCCAATATTATAGAGAAAACTACGAATATACTAAAGCAGCACCAACAGTCATGGCTTATGTTAAGCCAAATCGTAACAAGGTGATGCCAAGTCTGAAAGCCACAATTGAAGCTTTGCATTTACACGACGGTATGACAATTAGTTTCCACCATCACTTCAGAAATGGTGACTATGTTTGTGTTCAAGTGATGAAAGTTATTCATGAATTAGGTATTAAGAGCTTATTCATCTGCGCTTCTAGCTTGGGTAAAGCACATGCTGAATTAGTGCCAATGATTGAAGATGGCACTATTACAGGTATTTCATCTAGCGGTGTACGTGATGAAATTGGTAAGGCTATTTCGGAGGGTAGGTTAAAAACTCCAGCTTGGATTCGTAGCCATGGCGGTCGTGTTCGTGCTATTGAAACTGGCGAAGTTAAAATCGATGTTGCTTTCATCGGTGCAGCTAGTTCCGATATTTATGGTAATGCTTCTGGTAAAGGCGGCAATAGCGAGTGCGGAGTTCTTTCTTACGCTGATGTTGATGCTAAGTATGCTAACCAAGTTGTTGTTATTACAGATAACATTGTTGAGGGCGTAAATATGCCAGCATCGATCAAGGGTATCGATGTTGATTATGTTGTCAAAGTTGATCAAGTTGGCGATCCTAAGAAGATCGCAAGTGGCGCTATTCGTATGACGAAAGATCCACGTGAATTGAAGATGGCTGAATATTGCGCAGAAGTTGTGGCTAAAACTGAATGGTTCAAAGATGGTTTCTCTTTCCAAACAGGTGCTGGTGGCGCTTCCTTAGCCGTTACTCAATTCTTACAAAAGTATATGGATGAAGCTGGTATCAAGATGGGCTGGGGCATGGGTGGTATTACCGAGCCAATGGTTGATATGTTACACAAAGGCTATATTCGTGCCTTGTTGGACGACCAAGCTTTCGATATTCCAGCCGTTCAATCGGTGCATACAGATCCAACTCACTATGAAATTAGTTGCTCAGAATATGCAAATCCTTTGAATAAAGGTGCATATGTCAACTATCTAGATTACGTTATTTTGGGCGCTTTGGAAATTGATACGAACTTCAATGTCAACGTTGTGCAAGGCTCAGATGGCTTGATTCAAGGTGCACCAGGTGGCCATCCAGATACAGCTGCTGGCGCTAAATGCACAATTATCGTAGCTCCACTTTTGCGTAGCCGTTTAGCTACTGTTAAGCGTGAAATTACTTCAGTAACTACACCAGGTGAGAGCGTTGATGTCTTGGTTACAGATTATGGTATTGCTGTTAATCCTAATCGCCCAGATATTTTGGCTCAATTAAAAGCTTGTAATTTACCAATTCGTTCAATCGAAGAATTGGCAGATATTGCTGAATCAATTTGTGGTAAGCCAGCTCCGATCGAGTACACAGACAAAGTGATTGCACTCGTAGAATATCGTGATGGCACAATCATTGATGTTATTCGGCAAGTGAAGAAATAATATTAAACCTAATTAAAAACTCTTTGGAGGAATTATGGATCAGACAAAACTTAACGGTTCAAAGTGCGTGAAACTATTTGGTGCGCCTTGGCCAATTACAATTATTGCTTGTGTGGTTGTATGGGCAGCTATGTTCTTAGGTTTGTTAGGAACTGACATGGCTTCTACAATCGTTATTATGTTAGCAATCGGTGTCCCATTGTATGAATTGGGCAAACGAATCCCAATTTGGAATAGTTACATTGGCGGCGGTATTTTGCTGGCTTTCTTAGGTACAGCTGTTTTGAACCATTTTGCAGTTATTCCTGAAAAATATGTGAAGTCAATCGACTTATTCACTGGCAAAGGTGGCTTCTTGACTGTCTTTATCATCATCTTAATTTCAGGTTCTGTTTTGTCTTTGGATAGAAAGACTTTGTTGAAGAGCTTCGTTGGCTATTTCCCAGCTATCTTAGGTGGTGTAGGCGTTGCCATGCTTTTTGGTGTGATTGCTGGTTTATTCTTCAACGTAAGTCCATACAGAATTATTACTCACTACGTTCTTCCAATCATGGGCGGTGGTAATGGCGGTGGTGCAGTGCCATTGTCGCAAATGTATGAGAGTGTGACAGGTAGAAGTAAAGATGAATATTACAACTTTGCTGTCATCATTCTGACAATTGCAAACATTTATGCTATCTTGGCTGCTGCTTTGCTTAATAAGGTGGGTAACTACAAGAAGTCTTGGACAGGCGATAAATTTACATTGTTGCGTGGCGACACCAAAACTGAATCTGCTAAGAAAGAAGCTGTTGTACCAAGTATTGCTGATATTGGTGCTGGTTTCATGCTCGCTTTCTCAAGCTATGCAGGCGGTGTTTTGATCAGCAAATACATCTTGCCGGTTGTAACGAAGTTTATCTTCGGTAAGCAAGTTAAAATTCATGCTTTAGCTTGCATGATTTTATTGGTTGTTATTTTGGCAGCTACTGGTGTTATTCCTGAAAATATCCGTATGGGTGCTAAGCGTTTACAAAGCTTCTTCTCAAGCTGCATGACCTTGGTCATCATGGTTGGTGTTGGTGTTGATTTGAGCATCAGTGAATTGGTTGACGCTATCACCTCATGGGGTAACTTGTTGATTCCTTTGTTCGTCGTTATCGGTGCTATCTTAGGTTCAGCCTTAGTTGGTTACTTGGTTGGCTTCTATCCAATCGATACAGCTGTCACAGCTGGCTTGTGCATGGCTAATCGTGGCGGTTCAGGTGACTTGGCTGTCTTAGGTGCAGCTGAGCGTATGGGATTGATGGCTTATGCTCAATTATCCAGTCGTTTAGGCGGTGCTATCATCTTGATCATCGGTTCAATTTGTTTTGCATTTATGCTATAAATGAATTAGTCTACGGCTCGTAGCTGCATGTTCAGCTATTGAGCCTTATTTATTATTTATGAAGGGAGTGCTATGAAAGAATTATTAATTAATGACGTTACTGTGCGTGATGGTAATCAGTCTCTGCTTGCAACCCGTATGGAAATGTCTGATATATTGGCTCTGTTGACCAAACTCGACAAAGTTGGCTTCCATGCCCTGGAGGTTTGGGGTGGTGCAACTTTTGATTCGGCTTTTCGTTTCTTGAAAAGTAATGCTTGGGACAACTTGCGAGCTATCAAAAAAGCTTGCCCTAATACTCCGTTATCAATGCTTTTGCGTGGCCAAAACTTAGTTGGTTATCGGCACTATGACAATGATACGTTAGAGAGATTTATCAAACTGGCTGTAGAGAATGGCATGAATATCATTCGCTGTTTCGATGCCTTGAACGATCCGAACAACGTTAAATACGCTTTCAAATTTATTAAGAAATATGGGGCCGAGGTGCAGGCAGCTATTGCTTATACTGTCAGTCCTGTCCACAACAATGATTACTACGCAAAATTAGTTAAAACTTATATAGACATGGGTGCTGATTCTATCTGTATCAAGGATATGGCTGGAATTTTGACACCAAAGAATGCTTATGAGTTGATCAGTACTTTAAGAAAGGTGACTGACTTGCCGTTAGATTTGCATACGCATGCCACAGCTAACACAAGTTCTCTAGTTATGGAACAAGCTATGTTGGCTGGTGTGGATATTGTTGATGGCTGCATATCTCCATTTTCTGGTGGTACGGCACATTTAGCAGATGAAACAATTACCGAAATAGCTAAGTTGACTGACAGAAAGGTTAATCTCAATCTGTCTGCTTTATCAGACGCTTATGAATTAGCTGACAAATTGGCTGATAAGTACATCAAAAAGGGTGATTATCGGACACGTGCTTTAATTCCAAATCCTAAGATTTTGACTTATCAGGTGCCAGGCGGCATGCTAACTAATTTAATTAGTCAACTAGAACAACAAAATGCTGCTGATCGCTTGCAAGAAGTTTTGCAAGAAGTGCCTAATGTGCGTAAAGATTTAGGTTATCCACCTTTGGTTACACCTCTGTCTCAGATGGTTGGTACGCAAGCTGTTTTGAACGTCTTGTTAGGAGAACGCTACAAAATTTCGCCAAAAGAGATTAAGGATTATTGCCAAGGTTTCTATGGTCAAGCTCCTTCTAGCTTGAATGAAGAAGTTAAGACCAAGATATTATCTGGTGTTAAACCTGCTACGCCAACTAAAATTGAGGAAATTCCGACAGCCTTTGATGATGCCGAGGCTGACTTAAAGGCCAAATTAGGGCGTGAGGTGACAGAAGAGGAAGTAGTTAGCTATATAGTCTTCCCTAAACAAGTGCTTGCTTATTTACATGGTACGGCCGAAACTTCGCAAGTAAAAGCCAATCAAGACGTTAAAGCTTCAGAAGCGAATAAAGTGACGAGCTTTAATCTATATTTGCCAGAAGGGAGTGATAGAACATAATGGATATGAATAATTTTACAGTCTGGCACGGTATTCTAGTTTCGCTCTTTATCATGCTGATTGTTTTCTTAATCCTTTATTTATTGGCCGTAATTTTAGGTTCTCTCAAGTATATTGTTAAGGGCCCTGAAACGACGGAGAAGCAAGAACCTACGTTGCCAACCGCTACATCTCACACAGATGCAGAGGAAAAAATGGTAGCTATGTTGACAGCAGCTTGTGTTGCCAAGCAGGAACTAAAAAAAGACGTGCAGATTGTCAGCTGTAAACGCATTAATTAATTTGTCTGGTAAGAAAGACTAACTATTAAAAGTCAAGAAGAAAAAGCATGAAAATGCAGAAATGCAAATCGGATAAAAGAACCTTGATAATTGCATAACGAAATAAGCACCACGAGGTGCTTGGCAAATAAGTCGTATAAAGGTAGCGGTTTAAGCCAGAGGAATAAAGGCAACCCGTCATGACTGTTCTTGAGGGTAAATACTTCAATGGAACACTTGCCATTAGCATCTAGGATAACACAGCCGTGTTTATCCATGGCTACATCAATTCCTGCGTAAAACATAGCAGACCTCCAGTGAAAAATTAGACACTATATTGCCCCGCAGACTTGTTTGTTCTCACGTAACCTCGTGCTACATAAAACGTCATGCGTTATCTAACTAATTACCGCTTAAACAAACGGCTGTGGTTATTGCCTTTCTTAAAACGTCTATGCGTTAGGAGGTAAATACTAATCCACAGCGTCTGTTAGAGATTATAAGACCTTGCTGAGGGTCTATAAAAACTACAATTTAAATAATACGAGGATGCAAATATGAAGACATATAAGGTTAAAGTAAATAACAAAGAGTATTTAGTTGAGTTGGAAGAAGTAGATGCTAATGAGAAAGAAGCAGGCCAACAAGCTAGTTCTGAAGCTAGTGTTGCTCCAACCAGCGCTGAAGGTGAAACGGTTAATGCGCCTTTGCAAGGCTCCATCTTTAAAATCTTGAAACAAGCAGGAGACACAGTTGACGCTGGCGAACCAGTTTTGATCATTGAAGCTATGAAAATGGAGAATGAAATTGTAGCTCCACGTAAGGGGAAAATTACAGGTGTATTTGTCAAAACAGGCCAGCAAGTTGATACTAATGCCCCGCTTTTCAGCTTGATTTAGTAGGTGTGCTTTATGGTTAACATGCTTTTAGATTTTGTATATTCAAGTGGTTTATATGCTTTAACTTGGGGTAAGATCTTGATGATCAGCTTGGCCTGCTTCTTCTTGTATCTTGCACTTAAACGTGGTTATGAACCATATTTGTTAATACCGATTGCCTTCGGTATGCTTTTAGCTAACTTGCCGTTGTCAGGGTTGATGGACGAAGGCGGCTTGTTGAATTTGCTGTACATGGGTGTTAAATACGGAATTTATCCTCCTTTGATTTTCTTAGGCGTTGGTGCTTCAACTGACTTTGGTCCGCTGATTGCTAATCCAAAGAGCGTGCTTTTGGGCGCAGCTGCTCAGTTTGGTATTGTTATTGCCTTTATCGGTGCACTTTGCTTAGGCTTTAATCCGGCTGAAGCAGCTTCTATCGGTATTATTGGTGGTGCTGATGGCCCGACGGCTCTTTATCTAACTCAACGCTTAGCACCACATCTATTAGGTGCTATTGCTATTGCCGCTTATTCGTATATGGCACTTGTGCCTGTTATTCAACCACCGATTATGAAAGCTTTAACAACTAAGGCTGAAAGATGCATTCATATGAGTAGTTTGAGAAAGGTTAGCAAGAACGAAAAAATCATTTTCCCAATTGCTGTCACAATCATTGTAACTTTGCTCGTTCCTTCAGCAGCTCCTTTAATTGGTATGTTGATGTTAGGTAACTTGATCAAAGAGAGTGGCGTTGTTCCACATTTGGTTGAAACTGCAACTAATGCCATACTTTATACAGTTACAATTTTGTTAGGTACAACAGTTGGTGCTACAGCTTCAGCTGAAAGATTTTTAACACCTCAAACTTTGGGCATTGTAGCAATGGGCTTCGTTGCTTTCTCAGCTGGTACGGCAGGTGGTGTGCTGTTCGGCAAGATTATGTGCAAACTAAGTGGTGGCAAGATTAATCCATTGATCGGTGCTGCTGGCGTTTCAGCTGTGCCAATGGCAGCACGTGTTGTGCAAAAAGTCGGTCAAAATGAAGATCCGAGCAACTTCTTGTTGATGCATGCTATGGGTCCGAACGTGGCAGGCGTAATTGGTTCAGCCGTTGCTGCTGGTTTACTTCTTAACTTATTCTGTTAAGCTAAAGGGGGTTAGGTTGAACTACCCCCTTTTGTTACATTATGTAGATTAAGATTATTTGGGAGGCACTATGTACCGTAAAGCAACACAAAAAAATGATTTGTTGTCAGATAGTATATATGTCCAAATCAGAAGCAAGATTATTAGCGGTGCTTGGCCGATTGGTATGCGGCTGAATGAAAAGAAGATTGCTGATGACTTGTTTGTGTCGCGCACGCCAGTTCACCGTGCCTTGCAAGCTATTTATGATGAAGGCTTGCTTGACTATAGCAAAAATTGGGGCTATTTCATCAAGGTTGTGACGAAAGAAGATATTCAAGAAATTTTCAAAATCAGAATTGCTTTGGAATCATTAGCTGCTTGTGAGGCGGCAGCCAAAATGACAGAAGCTGATTTTGCTGAATTGGATAAGATTAATTCTGATGCTTTGGCCGCTATTCAAAATAATCCGAATGATTATCATCAGCTTTACAAATTATCAAGCAAATTTAATGCCAGAATTAATCAATTCTGCGCTATGCCGAGGCTTAGATTGCTACAGGATGGGATTCAGGAATACTTGCAACATTTTAGAACAATGTCTTTTGAACAAAATTCTGAGCGCCGTGAATTAGCTGTGCGTGAGCATCAGGCGATTGTAAGTGCGATGCGTAGTCGTGATAATACTTTGATTTATAGCCGTGTAAAGGAACATTTACAACATGCTTCTGAATATATTATTAGTTTTGTGCCAGATAGGGGGCAATTTGATGAAAATTGATGCAGCGTGCAGCTTTGCTTGCATTGAATAATTAGCTTGGCTGCTTTATCATTTAATTATGGAAAAGACAGAAACATTAAAACAAAAGCAAATTTCAACTTCACCTAAGAATAATTATCAACGTGGCATAGTGTCCATCGTATTATCAGCACTCGGCTTTGCCGCAATGGCCTTTTTTGTTAAGCAGGCAGGGAGTTTGCCTGTTATGCAGAAAGCAATTTTTCGTAATATCATAGCTGGCATTGCCGCCTATATTATGTTAAAAAAAGCAGGTGGCAGAATTGAATTAGCGCCTGAAAATCGTTGGACAATGTTCTTTAGATGCCTCTTTGGTACCATCGGTATCATCTGTAATTTCTTCGTTCTTGATTACCTTAATTTAGGCGATGCGAGCATGTTGCAGAAGATGTCACCATTTTTTGCCATTATCATGTCTTATTTCATCTTACAAGAAAAAGTGGATAAATTAGCTATTTTCAGCGTCTTACTGGCTTTGATTGGTGCGGCTTTTGTGGTGAAACCAACTAAAGGTCTAGTCAGCTTGCCAGCTTTAATTGGCTTGGTAGGAGGCTTTTGTGCAGGTTCTGCTTATACATTTGTCCGTAAATTGGGCGTTTCTGGTGTTAAGGGACCACTTATTATTTTCGGCTTTTCTGCATCTTCCGTATTAGCAATGACACCGTTTGTACTTGTTCAGTACAAGCCAATGAGTATAAGACAATTTTTGTGCTTATTAATGGCTGGCTTTTCAGGAGTTATCGGTCAAGTCTTTGTGACTAAGGCTTACACTTATGCACCTGCCAAAGAAATTTCTGTCTTTGACTATACGCAAGTTCTGTTTGCAGCTTTGCTTGGCTTTGTCTTCCTAGGCGAATTGCCAGATGTGTATAGCTTGATTGGCTATGTGATTATCATAGGTGCGGCTATTTTCAAGTGGTATTTCAGTCGTAAGCAGACAGAGAGCAGCTGATTAATTTCAAGCGCTTAAATTAATATAAACTAAAATTTTAGGAATTATTTTAGCTATGTGAACTAGCTATCTTGTGAATTGCAAGGGAGCTTTTTTGATATATGTTGATTTCCAACTTGTGAAACATGCACAAACAATGTGAAGATATCAGCGTTTAATGAGTGCATTATTTTAATGAGGGCAACTTTTATGCTACAATTTATCTGCAGGTATTAACTTGCTACAAGGAGGGTAATTTATGAAATTTCGCAAGATAGCCGCTTTGGCACTTACTGCTGTACTATTCTTAACAGCTTGTGAAAAACCAGCGCCTAAGAATGACGCTAAGCCATCAGCTAAAACGAAAGACACTGAAACTGAGGCAAGCAAGGCAGAAACCAAGCAAACAAAAACTGATGAAGCTAAGCCAGCTGACGGTAAGTCATTGACAGTTTGGTGTTGGGATCCTAACTTTAACATCTATGCCATGAAAGAAGCAGAGAAGATCTATCAGAAAGATCATCCTGATTTCAAACTTAATATCGTTGAAACTCCTTGGCCGGATGTTCAGACTAAGATCATTACAGCTGCTACATCAAAAGATTATTCCACTTTGCCAGATATTCTCTTGATGCAGGATTTGGCTTTCCAAAAGAATGCTGCTAACTATCCTGAATTGTTCGCTGATTTAGAGAAATCAGGTGTTAAATTTGAAGACTTTGCTAAAGCAAAAGCTAGTTATTCAACTGTCAATGGTAAACATTTAGGCGTTCCTTTTGATAATGGTACAGTTGTTGCTGCTTATCGGACAGACTTGTTGAAGCAAGCTGGCTACAATCTCGATGACATGAAAGATATTACATGGAGCAAATTCATCGAGATTGGTAAAAAAGTTGTCGAAAAGACAGGTAAACCATTGTTGACAAACATAGCAGGCGAGAATGATACAGTCATGATGATGTTACAATCAGCTGGCGCTTCTATGTTTGATAAAGATGGCAATGTTACATTGAAAGACAACGAGATCATGAAGAAAGTCTTCCAAATTTATTTGGATATGAAAAAGTCTGGTGTCTTAGGCGAAGTTAATGACTGGGATCAGTACATTGGCTCCATGACTGGTGGTAATACAGTCGGTGTTTTGAATGGTTGCTGGATTTTGGCAAGTGTTCAAACAGCTAAGGATCAATCAGGTAAATGGGCTATCACAAATATGCCTAAGTTGGATGGCGTTGAGAGTGCTACAAACTATTCTAACAACGGTGGTAGTAGCTGGGTAGTTATTGACAAGAGCAAGAACAAGGAATTAGCATTTGATTTCTTGAAGACAACTTTCGGTTCAAGCGTCAGCTTGTATGAAACAATTTTACCTAAGTCTGGTGCTTTGTCTACTTACATTCCAGCTGGTAAGAGCGATATTTACGCTAAACCACAAGAGTTCTTTGGCGGTCAGGCTATCTACAAAGATTTAACTGATTTTGCAACTAAGGTGCCTTATACAGTTATCGGTGCTTATCACTATGAAGCACGTGATGCCGTTGCTACTGCTTTACATAACTTTATTGATGGTAAAGATCTAAATGCAGAATTAGCTGAAGCTCAGAAGACAGTTGAATTTGCTATGGGTAAATAATTAGTTCAATTGGCTTTAGTTGGGGTGGCAAGGCCACCCCTTCTCTTTAGATGGAGATGATCGTAGAATGACTGGAAAAATGACGATACGGCAAAAACAGAATGTGATCAGTTGGCTGTTTATTATCCCAGCTGTTGCTTTGATTGTCACCTTGAGCTTTTATCCCATGTTGTCTGCTTTTATTCTTTCTTTGATGAAAGGTAAAGGAGCTACACTTACTTGGGGTGGGGCGTACAACTATATAAGAATCTTCCAAGATAAAATTTTTATTCAATCATTAATCAATTGCATTATTTATTTAGTTATTGAAGTGCCATTGATGTTGATTTTTGCTTTGCTATTGGCTAGTTTATTAAATGATCGTCAATTACGATTTAAGCGTATATTTAGGACAGCCATTTTCTTGCCTTGTGCTACATCATTGGTTTCATATGCCACAATTTTCAGAGCTTTATTTGCTAATGATGGCCTGATTAATTCCTTGCTACTTAATTTGGGCATAATTGATAAGAGCTTTGAATTTCTAGCTAACCCAATTAGTGCTAGAATTGTTATCATTTTGGCTTTGCTTTGGCGTTGGACAGGATACAATATGGTCTTTTATTTGGCTGGTTTGCAAAATATTGAATATTCAGTTTATGAAGCTGCGAAAATAGATGGAGCTAGCCGCTGGCAAGCTTTTTGGCAGATTACCGTGCCACTTTTACGGCCAACGATACTTTTAACTGTGATTATGTCGATTAACGGTACATTGCAGATGTTCGATGAGTCTGTCAACTTGACAGGTGGCGGACCTGCTAACGCGACAATTACAATGTCGCATTACATTTATAATATGTCGTTTAAGTTTGTGCCTAATTTCTCTTATGCCGCTGCAATGTCATATTTCATACTGTTTTTAGTTGTGATTTTGACAATGATTCAATTGAAAGTTGGTGATAAGCGTGACTAAGTTAAGACATAAAAAAATAGGTACTTATATCTTTTTGAGTATCGTATCGTTTATCTCTGTTTTCCCACTTTATTGGATGATTGCCGCAAGTACAAATAGTAGCTTGCAAGTGACGAGGGGTAAATTGACAATTGGCTCGCAATTCTTTGTCAATTTACAAAGATTGACTGATCAGTATGACGTGTTTGGTGCGTTATGGAATTCATTAGCTTATAGCTTTATTTTAACTTTGCTATCGCTTTTGATTTGCTCTTTAGCTGGTTATGGCTTTGAAGTTTATCATGACAAGGTCAAAGATAATGTGATGAAGGTGTTACTTTTAGCTATGATGGTTCCGTTTGTAGCTATAATGATTCCGCTCTATCAAATGTTTTCCAAATGGGGCTTACTTAATTCATTGGTGGGCTTTATTTTGCCAACCTTAGCTACACCATTTTTAATCATGTTATTTAGGCAGAGCGCTCGTTCTTTCCCACGTGATATTATTGAGGCAGCTCGCATTGATGGACTCAATGAATTACAGATTTTCTTCACCATGTTCATTCCAACTATGCGTTCAACCTTTGCTGCTGCTTTGACAATTACGTTCATGGGTGCTTGGAATAGTTATTTGTGGCCGAAAGTCATCATGACGAAAGCTGATACAATCACAATTCCAATGCTGGTTGCGAACTTGAAAGAGGGCTATGTCACCGACTATGGCGTGTTGATGTTAGCTGTGCTTCTCTGTACTTTGCCGACAGCTATTGTATTTTTCCTCTTACAGAAGAATTTTACAGCTGGTATTACAGGTGCTGTAAAATAATTTAGTTCAATAGAAATTTCGTTCAATCTAATTAAGGAATATTGTTTGAACGGGGGTTATATGGTGGCGCTAGCATTTTAGCTGGCGCTTATTTTGTGCTTGTTTGCTTGCAGCTTAGCCTGATATTATGTGCTAGAATCTAAATTATATAGTGAAGTGGGGATAAATTAATGCTTATAGAGAAAGCTACAATTAAGCGAAGCTTAAAAATTGTGAGGAACGTTATCAGGCTGATTTTGCTTATTATTGGCATTATAGTGGCAATTGAAAAATTTTTTCGTTAGTTGATTAGTATGCTTGTTAGATATAATGTACATAAACTTTACGAGGGTGATTTTAGATGCTGAATATTACAGCAACTGATTTCTGTAAAAATCTTTTTTCCTTACTTGAGCAAATAATACAGTTTAATGCGCGTATCAATATCAGCACCAAAAATGGCAATGTCGTAGCTTTAAGCGAAGATGAATACAATGACCTAGTAGAGACTTTATATGTTGTTTCTAATTCAGCTATGTGTGAAAAAGTTAAGGCTGGCTTGCATACACTACTTGCTGAATGTGTATCAGGAAATGAGGTTACCTGGTGAACGAAAATCATTAACCAAATTTACCACCTTACGAAATCTAAAGGCGATGTTAAGGTTAAAGTTTATGCTGCAAGAGGCGACACTTGGAAGCAAATACAGGCTGACATTTTGGAAATGTCTCATATTTGTCCAGACATTATGCTCTGAAGTTAATAAAGTAGTTGAGAAGGGCATACCAGCTATTTTGCGTTCAACTGAAATAAGAATGAGTATGGTTGAGCATGATTCTATGGTGCATGAAGCTGCTATCGTTGCCATTTTAGATATTTTTGAATATCCCACAGCTTATGTGGATTCTCAAGGCTAAATTAGTTTTAGCAAAGTTAAAAAGCCTGCATTGCAGGCTTTTTCTTTAAGATTGTTTCCTAATTAAGCTTACTTCTCTAGTTAAGAGTAATTTTCTAATTAAGATCTTTTCTGCTTAGTGGCATAGACATGCAACGTGGGCCGCCTCGGCCGCGTGACAATTCGCCTGAGCGTAAGATGTGTAATTTTACGCCATAGCGATCTAATTCTTCGTTAGTATAGACGTTGCGATCGTAAACAACAGCTTCTCTTGGCGCAATTGCTAGGGTATTATAACCATCACTCCATTGTTCCCTGATTGCATCCATTATGGTACCAGAGCCTTCACGAATGAGATTAACCGCCCCAATTTTAAGATATTTCTTCAAAACAGCTGCCAAATCATTGCCGACAAAAGTTGTTTTAATTTCTTGTCCCAAAAGATTTAGAGCATAGATTTCTAGAGTTTCGTCAACTTGTGGATGCAAGGTGAACAAATCGCGATCGACCATTGTAAAGACTGTATCTAGGTGCATGAAAGCGTGTGATTCTGGAATAGTTAAGGCCAAAACCGTTTCATAACCGCTCTCACTCTTTAGTAAGTTGCTAGCCAAACGTTCAACAGCGGAAGCTTTGCTTCTTTGACTTATACCGACTGCCACGACTTTATCAGACAAAACGATAATATCGCCACCTTCAATTGACAAGCCATCATAGCGATCGTACCAGAATGGCAACTTGCTGTCTTTGAATAGTGGATGATATTTGAAAATCATGCGGCCAAACAAAGTCTCTCTCCGCCGAGTGACAGACCACATATGATTCAAGCTAACGCCATTTCCGATAAAAGCGAAAGGATCTCTTGTAAAATAGAGGTTAGGCATAGGCTCAGCGACAAAGAAAGAGCGTGCTTCTGTCATCTCAGTTAAAGTAGCTTTGGTATAAAGTGGTAGTTCGTTTTTGCGCGTACCTTCCATCATTTTTAAGACCAAATCTTGATTGCTTAAGCTGTAAAGATGCTGCTTCAACAAGTTCTTCTCACGTGGAACAGAGATATTAGCTTCAGCCAAATATGTATTGATGAATTCTTCCCGAATGCTTTCGTCAGTGATTGCTTCTGCAGCTAAATCAGCTAAATAGTAAACTTTAGCGCCGTTATCTTTGAGAATTTGCGCAAAATTATCATGTTCTTTTTGGGCAATATCCAAAAAAGGTAGCTCATCAAATAAAAGATTATCCATTGCATCCGGCGTGATATTTAAAAGTTCACGACCAGGCCGATGCAGGATAACAGTTTCAAGTTTGCCAATTTCTGACTTGATATTAACTGGATTCATAGCGCCTCCTTTTAGTTCAACCATACATTAAGTATACGGCGTAAATTTGACCATAAGTTTAGCTGAAAATTTCTTGCCGAACAAGCTTTTTTAAGAAATTTCACCAAATTGAACTCTACATATTTAGTTTAATGTGGATGATTAGGGCAATTAGCTGACAAAAGTTAGCTAAAAAGCTTAAGCTAAATTGTCAAATCATATACAAAAATCCTATATAATAAGTATATAAAGACTTGGTCTGTGAAGCAAACCGATTAAATAGGAGGATCTAGCGATGTTGAGAATAGCAGTTAGTGGAAGTTTGCACAAAGATGAGGAAGGCTACAATTTAGCCTATGCCAACAATGCTTATATTGAAGCTTTAGCTAAGCAAAATGCAGTTCCGCTGATCATTCCATGTGTAAGTGACGAAATTTCATCTGCAACATTTGACCCTAAACAGCAAGGTACGGACAGATTAATTAGCTATTATCAAGCTGCTTTAAGTGGCATGGATGCTTTGTTGTTGACAGGTGGGCACGATTTAGATCCGCGCTTTTACAATGAAGAGCCCAAGGCTAATTTGAGTTCAACTTTGCTAGAGCGTGACATATCTGAATTTTGTCTTTTAAAAGTTGCTTTAGAAATGAAAATGCCTATTTTAGCTATCTGTCGCGGCTTACAGTTAATCAATGTTTATTTTGGCGGCAGCTTGTATCAGGACTTAGCCGAGCGTAAGGAACATACATTTATGCACGTCCAAAGGTCAGCACCTTATAAAAGTTGGCATCAGATTGAATTAGCTAAGGATAGTGAATTAGCTAGAATTTGCCAAACTGAAACTCTGCAGGTCAATTCTTTACATCACCAGGCCATTAAAGAGTTAGCTGCTAATTTAACGGCTGTAGCTTGGGCTAAAGATGGCTTGATTGAAGCTTTTACGCTAGACAATTATCCGTTTTTGTTGGCTTTGCAGTGGCATCCAGAATTTTTGCAAGCGACAGATATGAAGATGCAGGCAATTTTTGCTGCATTTTTGCAAGAAGCACAAATTTACAAACAACAATAAAATTAATTAACTTAATATTAGCGTATAATAGGTCCAATTAGAAACGGAGGAGCGTAATGAATATTACAGTTTTCTGTGGTGCCAGTGCTGGTAACAAATCTATTTATCGAGAAAAGACAATTGAACTTGGCAAGTGGCTCGCTAAGTGCAATTTTAACTTGGTCTATGGCGGTGGCAATAATGGTCTGATGGGACTATTAGCAGATAGTGTTTTAGCTGAAAATGGTAAAGTTATCGGTGTGATGCCTACTTTTCTGATGAAACAAGAGATGGCGCATACTAATTTGACGGAATTTATCGAAGTAGATGATATGACAACACGCAAAAATATTTTGATTGAAAAGGCGGATGCCTTCATCGCTTTACCAGGTGGCTTAGGAACTTTGGAGGAGATTGCAGACGTGATTTCCTGGTCTAAAGTTGGCAAGAATAAAAAACCAGCTGTCTTTTATAATGTCGATAATTACTATGCACCGTTAGAAAAGATGCTTGATAGAATGGTCAAAGCAAATTTTTTGGAGCAAGCTCAGCGTAACAACGTTTTGTTTTCAGATAATTTAACTGAAATAGCTAATTACATTCAAACTTACAAGGTTGTACCACTATTTTAAGGTGAGGGTTTAAGCATTAACGATGAGTGAAGAAAAAAAGACAATGGATATTAAGCAGCTTGCAAGAATCAAGGAGATGGAGGGCCATCTTAACTATTTGAATGAGTTTTTACCTGAACTTGGAAATTTTCAGACAAAGGTAAAAGCGGCCTTGCCACATTATCAAGCTTTGAGCAATTACTACAGTAGTGCTAATTGGTTTAGCGATTATGATGCGCATAGCCAAGGTTTAGTTCCCAAAGATGTACCGTGCGGCGTTTTGTCAGAAGATGCAGCCTATGATTGCTTGGGTGAGATTTATCAATTTGCCTTGCAGCAATTAAATATCGTGAATAAAATTTTGAATACAGCAGAGCCTGAAAATTAGGGCTTTCAACATTTTAGACCATAAAATATCTCTAAGAAGTTAGGGAATTTTATACCTTATGAAGATGTTAGCTCAACAAATTACGAAAGATACTGGGCAATACAGATGAAACAATATTACTTTAAAGAAAAGTTATTTAAGTTTACTGACCAATATTGGATTATTGATGAAAATGGGGAAAAGTGTTTTTACCTCGACCAAGATCTTAAACTTATAGGTTATTCAGCTACGGTTTTTAATACGAAACAGGTTGAACTTTTTACGATAAGTAGACAAGTTATATCTCTATTGCCACGGTATTTTGTTAATTTTAGTGATGGTACGAGCTTAGAAATTAATGCTAGATTTTCATTTTTCAGAAAAGTGATAGATGTAGCAACAAATTTTGGCGATATTGTCCTTAAAGGCGATGTTTGGGATTTTAATTTTGCAATTTACATTGATGATGAGCTTATAGGTGAGATTGTCAAAAAGCCTTTGACTTTAACCGATACCTATGAACTCACCGTCTATGCCGAAAAGTATACGCTTGCCTCGTTGGCGCTGGTAATTTGTCTTAACAATATTAAAGATGGTGAAAAAGCTCGGCATTAGTGCATGACCTTTGCCAAATTAAGCAAAAAGGCGGTTCAACTTTTAGAAAGTGCCTTTAGCTTCTAATTCAATTTAGAAAAGCTGCTTTCTATTTTGGCAAATAAATAAAGATGATGTTATTATTTACGTATCTTTACAGGCTTTGTTTAGGAGGTATGTATGTATATTTTATTCATTGTATTAGGTATTCTTTTAGTTGCTTATATAACTTATTTATTTGTGGAAATTATGCGGCAGATGGCAAGGGGAGAAGAGCCTAAGAATACGCTTTTTCCATTCCTCTATAAGCCTAAGAAAGAGGCAAAGCAGCCAACAATTGAAACAAGCAAGGATGAAAAAGCTAGTAAAGTAGAAACTAGCGAAGCTAATGACAGTGAATCTGCCAAAGAAAAAGAGAAGGGATCTGAACCTGTTAAAACTGAGGAAGCAAGTCAAGCTCATGAAGAAGTAGAAACAGAGAAAGAAACAGAAACAGACAAGCCAGAGCTTGAGGAAAAAGACACAAAACAAGAGGCTCACAAATTAGTAACAAGTTCTGAAGCTGTATCTAAAACAGAGGCAAAGCCAGCTGAATTGATTGATACTACGTCTAAACCTAGACAAGCTAAACAATATAATAAATAGCAACTATTAAATAAAAACTAAGCGGCTTCAATTTTAGTTGAGGCCGTTTAATTTGCTGTGAGGTCAAAAACCGAGAAACTTTGACACGTAGTTATAAGCTAAACACGAATAAATGGATATTCGCCTGTATTTACAGGTAGTATCCATTTTATTTTTCTACTAGTATCCATTTTATTTTTCTACCTCTTGATTGGGCGGAACTCGATGGTACATAAAAATACCCTGTTTACTGTTTTCAAGTAAACAGGGTACATATTGACTTTAAGTCACTTTTGAGTTTGGGAGATTAGCATTTAGGTTATGCTTCTTCTGTATCGCCGTGACCTTCCATAGTTGTATCAACTGCTGAGAAGTTAACACCTGTTTCTTTAGGATTAGCTTCTGTGAAGACGTAGTCTTTACCTGGCAAGATAGCGTTCAAAGCAATACCCAGTAGAGCTGACAGAGCGATACTTGAGAGGGTGATTGTTACAGAGTTTACTTGGAAACTTACACCGTTCTTAAAGCCGAGTGAAACAACCAAGATGGTAGCTGCTACAATCAAGTTTCTTGATTTAGTGAAGTCAACCTTACTTTCAACTAAGTTACGTACACCAATTGCGGAGATCATACCATAGAGGATTAAGGAAACACCACCGATGATAGCGGCTGGAATGGTTTGAATGAAGCTGCTTAAGATTGGGAAGCAACCTAAGATGATTGCAATGACAGCTGCTAAGCGGACGATGCGAGGATCGTGAACTTTAGTTAAGACAAGCACGCCTGTGTTTTCACCGTATGTTGTATTAGCAGGGCCACCGAAGATAGCTGAGAAGGATGTAGCAATACCATCACCCATCAAGGTACGATGTAGACCTGGATCAGCGATGTAGTTTTCACCAGTTGTAGCACTGATAGCTGAAATATCGCCGATGTGTTCCATCATTGTAGCGAGGGAGATAGGCACGATTGTTAAGATTGCGCTGAGGTCGAAAACCATGAACTTACTAGGATCAACTGGCCAATCGAGAACTTTAATGTTAGCAAAGCTGCTGAAGTCTATTGAGTTAGTCAAAAGTGCTACAACATAGGCACAACCTATACCCATGATGATTGGAATAATCTTCAACATGCCTTTGCCCCAGATGTTGCAGATGACGACCACTGAGATAGCGGTAATTGCAAGTAACCAGTTAGTTGAAGCGTTAGCAACTGCTGATGGTGAAAGGGTTAAGCCAATTGCGATGATGATCGGACCAGTAACTACTGGTGGGAAGAAACGCATGACTCGGCGTGTACCAAAGAACTTAATCAAACCAGCTAAGATCAGGTAAACTAGACCGGCAAAAAAAACGCCACCGGAAGCGATGGCAATTTTATGAGGATCAGCTTTGCCGTCCACCAAAGGAGCCACCAAATTATAACCACCAATAAATGCAAATGAAGAGCCTAAAAAAGCGGGAACCTTACCTTTCGTAAATAAATGAAAGATTAATGTGCCCGCACCAGCCATCAATAATGCTGTGTTAATATTCAATCCGGTTAAGAGAGGAACGAGAACTGTTGCTCCAAACATCGCAAATGTGTGTTGGAAACCTAATAAAAGCACTTTTCCCTTCGGTAAAAGTCTAATGTCGCGAATTGGTTCTTCGCCGATTTTGACTGTGTTGTTAACCGCCATATAAAACCTCCTGAATTATCTGTTTGCGACTACCGCCGCGCAAATTGATGGTATTATGCACTATTTGTTTTGCTTTTGCAAGTCAACAATATATAGCGGGTAAAAAATTGACCAGAATGAACCCTGAAAATCACGCAAAATACCCTCTAAAATGCTTAAAGCAGCTGAAATTAGTTGTTAATTTTTAGATATAATTAATGAGCATACTAACTAAAAAGCAAAACGCAATGTGTGGCTTTTGCTGTTGCATAAGCGATAATGTTTGCGAATTAGATGCTATGCAAGATCAAGCAAAATGCTTATTGCAACTGAGAAAAGCATTTTGGCTTGCTGATATTCAATTCAATGGATAAAGCACGATGCTCTGAAAAGACAAAAATTAACCTGAAAACGAGGCGGCAATATTGTTGATAGCAGTTATAATAAAATAACAAAAGCGATAATTCCTGAAGGTAAGGAGTTCAAAATGAGCGCTAAGAAACACATTTTAATTTTAGCTACAGGTGGCACGATTGCTTCCAAACAAACAGGAGCTGGTTTAGCACCAAGTTATAGCATTGACCAAATTATTCCTAAAGCATCACTTTTACGCACCTACTATGACTTGACTATGCAAGATATTTTGAGCTTGGATAGCTCCAATATCCAAATCCCTGAATGGCAGACAATTGCAAGAGCTATTTATGCTTCGCGCAATGATTATGATGGGATTGTAGTTACGCACGGGACAGATACGATGGCTTATACGTCATCTGCTTTGTCTTATATGCTGACGAATTTGAACTTGCCAGTGGTTTTGACAGGTTCACAATTTCCAGTCGACGAGCCTTTGAGCGATGCGCATGATAATTTACAGACAGCCTTAGCTATGGCTGCCAGTGGTGTGCCAGGTGTATTTTTGGCCTTTAATCGGCAAGTGATGCTAGGTACAAGAGCTGTAAAAGTGCGCACTTTAGACTTTCAGGCTTTTGAAAGCGTGAATTGTCCACCAATAGCCAAAGTTAATTCTTCTGGCTTACAGTTCGATGAGCAAGTTTTGCAGACAATTCGTTATTTAAGGCAGCAAGGTGGGCCAATGCAATTAGCAACAGAGTTAAAAGCAGCTGCCTTCTTACTCAAGCTGACGCCAGCTTTTAATGCCGCTTTGCTTGATTATTTGCCTGCATTAGGGTATCAAGCAATTTTGCTGGAAGCTTTTGGCATCGGCGGTATCAACTTTTTGCACAAAGATTTGCTGCAAGGTTTGGGCAAATTGATAGATGCGGGCTTTGCGGTAGTTGTTACAAGCCAATGCTTGTATGAACAATCGAGTTTGCGGGTCTATGAAGTTGGACGTAAGCTCCTGGATTTAGGTGCAATCGAGGCGTTTGATATGTCGACAGAAGCTGCCATTACAAAACTTTATTTCGCCTTGGGACAAGCTGAGAAAAAACAAATCACTGATCCGTTACGCCGCTTAGCTTTTGTCAAAGATTACTTCAGTCGTAATTTGGCTGGCGAGATTAATTTGTCCAAGCAGCCACGTTAGGGAGATTAGCTGTGAAAGATGCAGAAATTTACGCCAAACTTGATAGTGGCGCCAAACAAGTTTTAAGCAAATTTGTCAAGGCTAATTATGAATGCTACTTAGTTGGTGGCTCTTTGCGAGACTTACTTTTGCACAAAAAAGTGCATGATTATGATTTTACGACCAATGCAAGGCCTGAGCAGGTAGAGGAGCTTTTCCATACGCAAAGGGTGATTGAAACAGGCATTAAACATGGTACGGTAACTGTTTTGCTGGCAAATAGCAGCTATGAAATTACCACTTTTCGGAAAGACACGACTTATAGTGATCATCGCCATCCTGATGGCATTGTTTTTGCTGACAGCTTGGATGAAGATTTGGCTCGGCGTGATTTTACTATTAATGCCCTAGCTTGGTCGCCTGAGCGAGGCTTAGTTGATCTATATGCCGGCTTATCTGACTTGTCTAACGGCTTGATTCGTGCTGTTAATGAGCCAAATGAACGCTTAAAAGAAGATGCCTTAAGAATTTTAAGGGCTTTAAGATTTGCCTCTACACTTGGCTTTGAGATTGAATCTAAGACGAAACAAGCAGTTTGGAACTTGTTTGACACTTTGTCATATGTAGCTCGGGAAAGAATTTTAGAAGAGATTGACAAATTGTTCTTAGGCCAATTCGCAGCGCCAGTTTTGAGAGAGTTTCTTGATTTGTTTGCTTTCTCATATCCTGAACTTTTTCAAACGAATTTGCTGAAAGAGGCTAATTGTGTAGAGCTTGTAGAGGCGTTGACAGAGCATAAAGCTTTCATTCAATCTAGCCTTCTAGAGCTTATAAAACTCAAAAGCCAGAGCAATTTGCCGTTTGTTAAAAGCTATTTTGTTTCTAAAGAGAATGGCGCTGACATGATTAATTTTGGCGCTATGCAAAGAGAACTTAGTTTAGTCTTTTATTGGTCAGTTTACGTCCATTCACAGCTAGATAATTTACGTAAAAAGTTTAACTTGCCTAATTCTAAGCAATTAGCCAAAAAACTGGCAAATAGCATGTGCTGGTCTAACGTTAGGCGCGATTTAGTGAGCTTGTGTAGTGACGTTTTAGCACCTGATTTTTGGCACAAGTATCAAACGGTAGAGGCTGTTAATTGGTCTGATTTACTTTGTATATACGGAGCAGAACAACTTGCTTATAGCTTGATTTATGCTGTGGCTAGCGCCAAGTTAAGTTTAGATTATTGGCAAGCTTTTTTAGCCTTTGTACAGGCTAATTCTTGTTGGACCTTGCGTGACTTAAATTTGCGAGGCGATGAATTATTGAAATTATGCCCGGATTTACAAGGCGCGCTAATTAATCAGACACTGAAAAACTTATGGTTAGCTGTCTTAAAAGGCGAAGTTGTTAACGAAAAATCAGCCTTAGAGGCTTATGTTAAATTAAGTCTTGAGAAAACTGAGAAGTAGAGAGCTATTGAGTTTGGCTTATTGCTCTACATCAAGTTTAATAGTGAAAAATTTACAACAAAGTAAGAAGCCCAGCTGATGCCGGGCTTTTAGTCAATACTTTTCATGAATGAATGGATTTACCGCTAAATCACTTGGAATATGCAAGGCGTTCGCCAAATTGTAATCTGTAAAATTAACAGAAGCTGGGGCAGGTAGCTGCTTATACTGTTGCTGGACATAGCGCTTAGTGAAAACTTCCAAAGTTTGCTTAATTTCTTGACGATTGAAACTTTGCTTAGCATAGACATTAGCCTTCGGCCCAAAATCAAAATTAATTTCTGAAAGTGCCTGAATATTATCAGCGCTGAAACTGTCACAGGCTAATTCTAAGAGTTCCTCTATGCAATAATTTGCATCAGCTAGATGATAGAAGAAGAAGTCGTGCAAAAGATAAGAACCGACCACTTTTTGGGTAACTTGTTTTTGCTCACCAGTCTTAGTGAGCGGTAAGAGCTCAGGACTGATATTAGCTTCGTAGATTAACTTGAGTGCCTGGGTTAATTCTTTAGGGTCAAAAGACGGTTCGCAAGCTAGTTTCTCATAACAAGCTGGGAAAATGGCTAACAAGCTTGGCATTAGGCTCTTTGGAATACCAGCGTTAGGATTAAACATGCTCATCTGATCACCATTATATGTAGAAAACCCTAAGCATTCTTCACTTAAATCACCCGTGCCAACGACAATGCCATTTAACTGATTAGCCTTGTCCATGAGAATTTGTGTACGTTCACGCGCTTGTGCATTTTCATAAGTGACATCGTAATTGTCAATCGCTTGCTTAATATCGGCAAAATGCTGCAAACAAGCTTGCTTAATATTGATCGTTTCAGCTTCGATATGAAGGGCTTTTAGTAAGTCGTTGGCTTGATTTTGACTTTGTTGGCTACTTCCAAAACCAGGCATGCAGATGGGCTGAATAGTAGCAAGTGGCAAATTGCCTAGCTTGCAAGCTAAGTAACAGGTAAGTAAAGCTACACATGAATCTAGTCCACCAGATAAGCCCAAAATGAACTTCTTAGCATGGGCAGTGTATAAGCGCTTCAATAGGCTTTCAGAAGCTGCCTGCCAAAAATTACTGTAATACTCAACTTTATCCAAACAATCTGTATAAGGTGCTAGACCTTGACAGCCACAATTAGCTAAAGTGCTTGGACTTTGATAGAGATAAGGGGCTGGATTGAACAATCTTTTTTCAGCTGGCCTTAGGTCAAAATAAGCTGAGATCGCCACAAGCTCAGCTTCTGTCGCTATTTTTAGTCTACGTCTTATACGCCAATTGGTGAGCCTAGGAATTAGGAGGGAGCAAGTGACGGATTTTTGATATGACAGCTTGCAAGCTTGCTCTATCTGCTCTAATTTAGCTGAAATATCAAGATTCTGCATTTTTGCAAATTGTAGATAATCAGCAGTTTGTAAATGCTTGTTTAACAAACACAAATTGCCTTCATAGGCCTGGTATTCAGCTTGATGATAGTAAAGGTCAGAGGGTGACATGATTGAGCTATTGACATGTAAAATAGCCAAATTTGCAACTTGTGCGAGATTTTGTAAATGCAATTTAAGTTTAGCTGCTTGTCTGCTAGTGAAAGGCTCATTACTGATATGGACGATTAAATCAGCTGCACTTTCATTAAGTAGATAGATGTCATCACCAACTACTAATTGCACACGGACAGGCTTATAAGGCCCGAAGACTGGTAAAAGGAATATGTCATCTGTAACTTGTTTGGGCTGTGCCTTTAAAAATTGTTGACGTTCTACATTGGTTAAGTTTTGTTTACAAGCTGTTTGGATGATTTTGCCTTGGCTTATAACTAAAGCAGCGTTATGTTGACCTTCTGGAGTGACAAGAGGAGAACCGAAAACTAGAGCAAAATTGCTAGGCCAATTGGCGGAAGCTAATAAAATGTCTTGCAGATAGTGCTGGACTTGATCAAGTACATTGCCGCTTTGGTGTAAATCATTGAGAAAGCCACCTGTTAGCGCCAGCTCAGGTAAAATAAGTAGTGCCCGTTTAGCCTTAATTGCTTGTTCAGCGAGCTTGATAATGAGCTTGCTATTGAAAGCAATATCGCATGCACGTAGAATGGGACTAGCTATTTGACAATTTAAGAAAAGTTTAGCGTTGTACATAAATTACCTCTTTCTTTATAAGTTTAAATTATAGCTAAAAAAGATAATTATAAACTAGTGGATCAGTGAAATTAACCGAATTTTTGCACTTTTTATCTGCTATTACTGGCAGATTAGTACTTGTGACTGGTGTAACTTTCGTGTAATATAATAGAAATGAATTTTGAAAGCATTTACCACTTGTGTGAGTGTGCGGTGGAGTTAGTATGGAAAGTTATGATAATGAGCAAGCAGGTGCTGCCATGCAGGATGGCATGCGCCGAACTGTAATTCCTGGGTTAAAACGTGAGAGCCATTATACAGCTGAGCAATCAGCAACTTCGCCTGATAAGGCCGACCAAGCTGCTGAAACTAGGCGCTTTACGCCAAGTCCTTTGCAACAACAAAATTTACGCTCTGTTCGTTTGCCCCAAACTGAAGCTAAAGCTATGCCAGCTAAATATATCGGTGAACAACCAAGACGTATATCACCTGAACCTGTTACAAGCAAGGAATTGTTCTCACGGGTGAAAGATCAAGATACGATGCGTCGATTGGCAGCTAAGGTAGGCAATGATTTAGACGAAGAATTGGCTAGTAACCAACAATGGCGTGAGAATTTGGCAGATTTAACGCAGAAGCAACCATTAAATCCACAAGTCCCTACAGCTATGAATCAGCCAGAGCGAGTGGAAACTGAACCTGTTCAACAGACAGCAGCACCTGAGCCTGAACGCGTTGATCCAGCTGCTCAAGCTTTAGCTAAGGCTAGAGAAGATGCTTTTAGAATGTGGGAAGCTCAGACAACAGCTAACTCTAGAGAGAATGAACAAGTTCAACCTGAGAACAATGTAGATGCCCTGAATTACAGAGCTATACACTACGCTCCAGACAATAATTCAGCCGATAATGCAGTTGATGATTATGAGCCAACTTCATATCAAGCTCCAACTTATGTAACAACAGATGCAGACAATAGTGCTACACCAGTTTATGTGCCAGATGATTATGCACCTAAAGCTGAAACGGAAGAAGCAAACGATCGCTTCCAAGCTTATGACAATTTAGTGGCAAATCCAGATCAAGCTGCTTATGCATATCAAGCAGGTCAGTATGGAGATTATGCTAATAACATGTACAGACCACAAGCTATGCCAGATATGGCAGCTAAGGTAGCTGACATGCCAGTTGAAACAGAACAGCCAGTTAGACAGTATCGCCAGGTACCGAATGAAGCTAACTACGCACTAACTGAGCAACGAGTTGATGCGAATATGCAAAATAATGAAGCACAACCACAAGAGCAGCCAGATAGATATGATGCTGCTTTAGCTAATGACACAGGTTTGGTTGGTTCGTTATTAACTTCTGGTCAAGATTTAGTTAATCTCTTGCAGACACTATTTACTAATTTCCCAGAGGAAGCTTGCAAGAAGATAGCCAAAGCTAAGTCGATGGCTTTTGTACCAGTAGCCTTGCTTTATTTTGTCTTGCAGTTAATTTATGGTTCAGCTAGAGCAGATCGAGGCGGTCTATTGACAGGCTATTTAACTGGTACAGATGGTTTGTCAGTTTGGGCAGCTTTGTTAGTGACAATTTTGACAGCTGTTTGCCATATCGGGCTTTACACATTGATTTTCATGTTGGCTAACTATTTGAGTTATCATAAGCAGCCGTTTATGTCGACTTTGAATTGTGTGGCAGCTTTGCTGTTATTGCAAGCTTGTTTCATTCCGTTCTATTTGATCTTCAATATTTTTGCTGCTGCAATCGTATCTCTGTTGAGAGTGATCTGCTTTACATGGTCAGTCTTATTAGTTGATAAATTCGTTAGACAGCAAGGTAGCCAGAAATTTAGCAAGCAGGCTGATTTAGTTGCTTTGATCATTGCAAGTTTGGCTGCTTTGATGCCGACATTTATCAGACTTCTCTTCTAGACTAGAGCCTGACTTGTTGAACTTGTTGAGAAAAATAGTAAAATGTAAGATATTGGCGGACATTTTCTGCCCGTACTACTAGGAGGTTACAATGCTAACATCACTTAAACCCTTACTAAAAGTTGCGCATGAACGTAATTTCGCTTATGGCGGCTTTAACGTCAACTCTGCTGCTCAAATTAAAGCAGCTATCAGAATCCATGAGATTATGAGAAGTCCTGCTATTTTACAAGGCGCAGAGGCTGCTAACGCTTTCATGGGTGGTCGTGCTGACTTTATGAACGCTACATTAGATGACAAGAAGAAAGGTATGGCTAATTTGGTAGCTTTAGCTCATAAATACGGTGATTCTGCTACAGTTCCAGTTGTTTTACACTTGGATCATGGCCGTAGCTACGAAGTTTGCCAAGCTGCTGTTGATGCAGGTTATACCTCTGTTATGATTGACTGTTCTGCTTTGCCATTTGAAGAGAACATGGAAATCACTAAGAAGGTTGTTGACTATGCTCATCCACGCGGAGTTAGCGTTGAAGGTGAGATTGGTGTTATTGCTGGCCAAGAGGACCATGTTAAGGCTGCAAGCTCAACATATACAAACCCATTGGATGCTGTTACCTTTGTTAAGGCAACAGGCGTTGATGCTTTGGCTATCAGCTATGGTACAGCTCATGGTGCAGCTAAGGGCAAGAACATTGTTTTGCGTAAAGAAGTACCTATCGCTGTTAATGAGTGCTTGATGCGTTCTGATTTGAGCACAGCTTTGGTTTCACACGGTTCATCAACTGTTCCACAAGATGTTGTTGCTGAAATTAATAATTTGGGCGGCACAATCAATGGCTCAGGTGGTATTCCATTGGATCAATTGCAAGCTGTTGTTAAGGCTGGCGGTATCAATAAGATCAATGTTGATACAGATATTCGTATGGCTACAACACGTAATATCCGTGAGTTGTGGGTAAAGCATCCTGAAGTTCTCAAGAATGAGAAGGTCAAGGCTATCTACGATTTGATGCAAGCTAATACTAAGGCTTTCGATCCACGTCTATACTTAGTACCAATTTTGGATGTTGTTATGGGCGCTGAGATAAATGAGCCTGAGATTCAGATTGTTATGCAGAAAGTTGAAGATGCAATCCAAGAAGTTTTGTGCCAATTGGTTGTTGCTTTCGGCAGCTATCACCAAGCTCAGTATGTTGAAGCTTTGACATTAGATGAATTGAAGAAAACATATTAATCAAGTGACTGATTAAATATAAGTCGCCACGGTTTTCTGTGGCGGCTTTTTTATCTATTCACAAATAGATGTAGCTGATAAACGGCAATTTAAAAGAGATAAGGACGTAGGCATGCAAATATTAGAAGAACGAATTGTCCAAGATGGCTTAGTAATCGGAACAGATACGGTAAAAGTTGATTCTTTCTTGAATCAGCAACTTGATGTTAATCTTTTTCAAGCTTTAGGCAAAGAAATTCATCGCCGTTTTCAGGATGAAAGGATTAACAAGATTTTGACAATCGAAACATCCGGTATTGCTATTGCGACAGTGGTTGCTTTGGAATACGGTGGCTTGCCGCTTGTCTATGCTAAGAAAAATAAGCCGTCAACGATGATCGATGATAGTTATAGTGCGCCAGTTAAGTCCTTCACAAAGGGCATTGTGTCTAATGTCCGTGTGTCAAAACGTTATTTGCAGCCGTCTGATCGCATTTTAATTATTGATGATTTCTTAGCCCATGGTGAAGCTATGTATGGCTTGATTAGTTTATGTAAGCAAGCTGGGGCAGAGGTAATTGGCTTGTGTAGCGTAATTGAGAAAGTATTCCAAGGTGGTGGCGACAAACTGCGTGCGCAGGGTTATCATTTAGAGTCATTAGCTAAGATTGAAAAAGTAGAAAATGGTAAAATTGTTTTTACTGAATAGAAGTTAATTAATTTTAGTTATAGAATACTAAAAAACAGAATTTCCATACAAAATTGGATTATCTCTAAACGGCCTTTTCCATACGAAATAGGCTGTTTTGCTAGGTAGCATTTAGCTACTTGAATTTGTTTTTATGAATAATGCTAGAGGATACGATGACTATAATTGAACATGAAATACCACTTTTAGAATTCGATGCTGCCCAAATAGCTGTACTTAATCCAACTCATGATAATCTCGGCCTAAAATTTCCTAAGAAATGTGTATTTGCTTTCCTAGGCACTTATATAGATGAGTATGCTGCTCAATATGATTTAAAGCAGATAGCTACCTTTATAAATGCAACAAAGAGTTTTCCAATTTATCTAACAGAATATAAGGACGAAGAAATTGTCATTTGCCAAGCCCCAGTCGGAGCAGCGCCTGCAGTTCAAATTCTTGATTGGTTGATTGGCTATGGCGTTAGAGAAATCATTTCAGCAGGTAGTTGTGGGACGCTAACAGACTTTCCTGAAAGTATATTTCTTATCCCAAATAAAGCTTTACGTGACGAAGGAACATCTTATCATTATGCTCCGCCATCACGGTTTATAGACATTAGTCAACAAGCGAGAGAAGCGATTGAATCAACTATGCATGAGCATGGACTAAGTTATCAAGAAGTTACAAGTTGGTCAACTGATGGTTTTTTTCGCGAGACTAAAGAAAAAGTAGCATGTCGGAAAAAAGAAGGCTGCGAAGTTGTAGAGATGGAATGTTCAGCCCTTGCTGCGTGTGCTGAATTCAGAGGCGCTACATGGGGGATGATACTTTACACGGCTGATAGTTTAGCAAATGTTGACAAGTATGATGCGAGAAACTGGGGCGGCGATGCGTATGCGTACGCTATGCAACTTTGTCTTGATGCTGTAATTAAACTCTAAAAAGACATGCTAATTACATATATCATTGAATAAAACTTAATTATCTGAAATTAAGCAACTGAGCTTATTTTTTGTAACGAAGGCTGAAAAGCTTAAATTGTTCGGCTTAATAGCTTTGAATTAATATCGTGCTATGTAATAGCAATATAGGCAAAGCTTTCTAAGAATAGGCAGAACTTTCGGTGCGACGTTCGTTGTTTACAGCCCCCGTTGCTTGTGTTACTATTAAAAAGCATATTTATGGCTGAAAAGGGCGCGACCCGGATTACAGCCTGCGGAGGAAAGAACATAATGCAAGCTAAGTTTACTAAACAAGAGAAGAATTTAGGCACGCTAGAGCTGACATTCAGCCCAGAAGAATTTAAGGCTGTATTACCTAAGGCTTACAATCGTAGCAAGAATCATTTCAGAATTAACGGCTTCCGCAAGGGTAAGGCACCTTTTGCTCTAGCTTTGCAAGCTTATGGTGAGCAAGCTTTGTACGAAGAAGCAATTGATATTTTAGTCAATGAGAATTTGCCAACTGCAATTGAAGAGAACAAGTTGGAACTTGTTACACGTCCTGAACTTGATGTTAAAGCAATTGGTTCAAAGGCTGATACGGTTTTTGAATTGAAATTGACATTAGTGCCAGAAGTTAAATTAGGCAAGTATTTCGGTGTTGAAGCTGTTCGTCCTGAAGCTGATGTTAAGGAAGAACAAGTTGAAGCTGAATTGAAACGTGTGCAGGCTCGTTCGGCTCGTACAGTACCTGTTGAAGGTAGAGCTATTCAAGATGGTGATATTGTTACAATTGACTACAACGGTAGTGTTGATGGCGTTGAGTTCGAAGGTGGTAAGGCTGAGAACTATGATTTGACAATTGGTTCCAAGACCTTTATTCCAGGCTTCGAAGAGCAAATTATGGGCCATAATGTTGATGATAGCTTCGATGTCAATGTTACATTCCCAGCTGAATATCATGCTGAGCATTTGGCAGGCAAGGCAGCTGTCTTCAAGGTAGTTATTCATGCAATCAAGGTTAAAGAATTACCTGTCTTAGATGATGAATTTGCTAAGGATGTGTCTGAGTTCGATACTTTAGAGGCTTACAAGGCTGATTTAAGAGAGGGAATTGCGAAGTCCAACAAAGAACGTAGCGACCGTGAGTTTGAGAACAACGTTTTGAAAGCTGCTGTTGATGCAAGCGAAGTTGATATTCCAGCTATTATGGTTGAGAATGAGATTGATGATTTGATTGAGAGTCAATCCCGTCAGTTCCAGATGCAAGGCGTTTCATTTGAGCAGATTTTGCAATATAGTGGTCAAGACATTCAGACATATCGCAAGTCCCTAGAAGAGAGTGCTAAGATCCATGTTAAGACAGAGTTAGTCTTGAAGGCTATTATTAAAGCCGAAAATATTAGCTTAACAGATGAAGAGAAGGATGCTGAGTTAGAGAAATTAGCTAAGCGTTACAGCATGACTGTCGATATGATTAAGAAACAAGTTGGTAACAACCTCGAACACTTGTTTGGTGGTGCTTTGTTGCGTAAGGCAACTGATTTGTTGTGTGAACGTGCAATTAGTATTGCTCCAACTGAGGAGATTAAGCTATAAAAGGTGCGTTAATCTAGTTAATTTCGTACAGCTTGTTATTGAGCAATTTACGATTTAATAATATGATAATGAGTCTTCAATGTTAAACTATCTGCTAAGGCAAAGTTGCTTTGAAGACTTTTCTTATAGTCAGTATTTTTATACCGAGAAAATTTAAGCTGGAAAGAAAGAGGTAGGGTAAGATGAACAATTCGGATTTATTACGTGCAAGTTTGGTGCCAACTGTTATAGAGCAAACCAACCGCGGTGAGCGAGCTTATGATATTTTTTCACGTCTGCTTAAAGAACGTATCGTCATTTTAAGTGAAGAAGTCAACTCAACGACAGCTAGCTTAGTGACGGCACAATTGCTTTTCTTGGAAGCTGAAGATCCAAATAAGGATATTCAATTTTACATTAATAGCCCTGGCGGAGAAATCCATTCAGGCATGATGATTTACGACACAATGCAATATATTAAGCCAGCTGTTTCTACTATTTGTATGGGTATGGCAGCAAGCATGGGCGCATTTTTGTTGGCTGCTGGTGAAAAAGGCAAGCGCTTTGTGTTGCCAAATGCTGAGGTTATGATTCACCAACCACTTGGTGGAACACAAGGTCAAGCTAGCGATATTGAGATAGCAACTGAGCACATTTTGAAAATTAAGCAACGTATAAATAAGATTTTAGCTGAGCGTACAGGTAAGAGCTTAGCTCAGATTGCCAAAGATACAGACCGTGATCGTTGGCTGACAGCGGAAGAGGCTGTTAAGTATGGTTTGGTTGACCAAATTTTAACTAGATAATATGGCAAGAACAAAGAATGAAAAGAAGAAACCTTTAGATAGATGTTCGTTTTGCGGGATAGAGTTAGATCCAGAAACGTTTGCTATTTATAGCGGTGATAGTATTATCTGCGATAATTGTATTTATCGTAGTATGGAGATGCTATGGGAACAAAATGGTAATATGGATGATTATGTATCACGTTTGCGTGGAACGGCAGTGACACGTAATGTTCCCAAAATTGAGCTAAGTAAGTTACCTAACCCGCGTGAGATTAAAGCAGCTTTAGATTTGTATGTAATTGGGCAAGATGCAGCTAAGAAGACATTGGCTGTGGCTGTTTACAATCACTATAAACGTATTCAAAGTCGTGAAGAAGAACTGAGTGAAAAAGAGGTAAAAGGGCGTTCTCAGCGCAATAACGAAGCTTTTTCGAAAATAGCAGCGCTTGAATCTGAAAGTGAAGCTGAAAAAGTTGAAATTCAAAAGAGTAATATCATGTTGGTTGGTCCAACAGGTTCAGGTAAGACTTATTTAGCCCAGACTTTAGCTAAAATTTTGGATGTACCGTTTGCCATTGCTGATGCTACAACTTTAACAGAGGCTGGTTATGTCGGTGAAGATGTCGAAAATGTTTTGGTTAAGTTGTTACAAGCTGCTGATTATGATTTAGCTAGAGCTGAAAGAGGCATTGTTTACATTGATGAAATTGATAAAATTGCGAGAAAGAGCGACAATCCGTCAATTACACGTGATGTAAGTGGTGAAGGTGTACAACAGGCTTTGTTGAAAATTCTTGAGGGTACGGTAGCCAATGTACCACCTAAAGGTGGACGTAAGCATCCTGATCAAGAGTATATTCATGTTGATACACGTGACATTTTGTTCATTTGTGGTGGTGCTTTTGCAGGTATTGACAAAGTTATCAAAAACAGACTTGGTAAGAAGTATTTTGGCTTCGGGGCAGAGCAACGAGCTAAGGTTGATCAAGCAAAGGTCGATGAACTTGACTTAGCTGCTATTCAACCGCGCGATTTACAACGCTTCGGCTTGATTCCGGAGCTAATTGGGCGTGTGCCTATCTTGGTTACGTTGAATGATTTGGATGAGCAAGCCTTGGTCAGCATTTTGAAGAAACCACGCAACGCTTTGGTCAAACAGTATCAGAAGTTGTTAGCGTTAGATGATGTTAAACTAGAATTCACCGATGATGCTTTGGCCGAAATTGCTAGACTAGCTTTGAAACGCAAAACTGGCGCACGCGGTTTACGCGCAATGATGGAAAAATTGATGCTTGATTTGATGTATGAGCTTCCTAGCACACCACAAGTTAAGCGCTGCCTAGTTACGAAGGATGCTGTGTTAGGCGAGGGAGAAATAGAACTCTTTGATGCTAAGGATAAACCTTACACATTAGATGCTGAAGTGAGTAGTACAGAAGATGAATCAGAAAATAAGTAAATAACTGTATGCATGCGTGTTTACGTTTGTTTATAGCCTCTAGTTTTTGCAGCTGGAGGCTTTTTTATAAATGAATTTTCTATTGTTTTCTAATAATTGTTGAATTAATAGCATTTTATGTAACTTTTAGCTGAACTTAAATGTTAAAATTGAGTTAGTCCTTTATGGAAGTGAGGTGTGAAGATGCGTAAATTAATCATTAGCCTATTGGTGCTTTTAGGTGTAAATATGTTTACTTGGCAGGTTAAAGCAATAGACTTACCTGTTCCCCACTTAGATGAAAATGATCCAATTGTTGTAAAAGCGAAAGAGACATTTGAGATTGCTAAAAAAGCTGGCTATGACGATGCAGTAGCTGAGAGTAAAGTGCTTTCTATGAAAAACAAATTAGAGAAGCTAGAACGTGATTATAGCGAAAAAAGTGGCTTTGATCGCTCTTATGAAGAACAACAAATTCCGCTTGTTAAAGCTGAAATTGCTAAATTAGAGACAGCACGCAAACCTATTCATAAAAAGGCAGTTGAGTTACAAAAAATAGCTGATGAGGCCAGAGCTTATACCTTTGTTGCTTTTTATGATAGGAGTACTCAGACATTAGTCCCAGGTACTAAGATTGAATTATGCAAATCAGGCCTTGTTAATACCTTAGAATTTGTGCGTGAAAAACTGGGTGATGAGCTTGCTAATAAATATTATTTAGCCAAAGGCCAAAAGAATGACTTGATTTTACAATCTGATTTTGACTCTGTAACTGTCATTGAGCTTGTGCCTAGAGCTAGCCTCAAACGTGGCCAAGTAGCGCCAACTGGTGAAAAGTTAGCTTACAGTGTAAGTGGCGTAGGCTTATTAGTTGTTTTGCTCGCCCTTTTAGTCAAAATTAGCCGAAAAAGTTCCAAAGTCGCCTAGATTCAGGCTTATTTAAAGCAATTTAGAATTGAAACTTAGCTTAACGTCGCTATGATTTTGAGTTTTGAATTTTTGAATTTTTGAATCAAAATAGTCGTTTATTTGCGTGTACTTTCTTTTAGACTGAACTTAAGCAGCCGATAAGATGGCTGATAAGAAAGGAGAGTATTTATATGGATACTCAGACGACAAGTACAAATAGACGGCGTGAGCCAAACGAAACAGTTAAATTTGTTATTAAGCGGCATATTGCTGTGCTTAGTGAGGCTAATTCTGGCTGGAAACGCGAGCTTAATATCGTAGCGTGGAATGATGGACCTGAGCGCTATGATATTCGTGATTGGAATCCTGAGCATAAGAAGATGGGCCGCGGTATAGGCTTGAATGAGAATGAAGTCACGGCTTTAGTCAAAGCTTTAAGTGCTTGACGATTTAGGCCAAGCTTATGCTGAATAATGAATTGACTTTCATGGCATGTTACTTGTTATAATTAACTCGTTAGGCTGATAGCTGTATGAGGCTACTAACTATGAGAGGTTGACAATGTATGCTGCAAATTAAGAGTTGGCTGAAAGATATTTTTGGTGATCCGCTAAATGCGCTTAAAGAATTTTTTACGATGTTTATAGGCTGTTTTTTAGTTGGTATTTCAATTTTTACCTTTTATCAAGAAGCTAATTTGCAAGTTGGTGGATTCTCTGGCTTAGCTTTAATTTTGCAGCATATCTTCAACTTGAAAATTACAGTCGGTATGATAACAATCATTCTGAATGTGCCTGTTTTGTTAGCTGTTTTCTATTTCATCAGTCGTAGATTGTTAGTTAGAACTATTATTGGAATGATCACGTTAGGTTATGCGTTGGACTTTGCTCATAATCTCAGTGCTTATGTCGTGCCAATTTTATTTCCAACTGGTGTGGCTGAAGCTGATTATATTTTAGTTGCTTTGTTTGGCGGTGCTTTGTTTGGTATGGGCTGTGGCTTGATTGTGCGTTCGGGCTATGCTACGGGCGGAACGGATAATGTAGCTTTCCTAGTTAAACTAGTTTTCAAGAATTTAAAGTTTGCTTTCATTGTATGGGCTTTCGATTTAAGTATTATTTTAGCTGGTGCGTATTTTAATGGCAAAGCCAATTTGGCCACAAAGATCATTCTTTATTCGATAGTTGCTTTGATGACAGATGTTAAGTTTTTAGACTTAGTTTTGAGTGGTTACAGCTATAAACGTGTAATGTTCATTATCTCTAAGCATAATGATAAGATTGCAGAAGCTATTTTGCATAAGATGCATCGTGGTGTAACTGGCTTAAAGTCAATTGGCCATTACAGTAAGCAGGAAGGCGAAGTTCTATTTGTAGTTATGGATACTAAGCAAGTTCCACGCTTAAAGACGTTTGTATCGGAAATAGATCATAAGGCATTTGTCTTTGTTTTAGATAGCCGTGAGGTATATGGCGAGGGCTTTGCCAAAACATATTTTTAGGAGCTAAATTGAAACGACATTGGCAGATAGATTGTGATTTTAAGCTGAATATCTATTTGGATATTACGGGTAAATTGGCAAATGGCTATCATAGCTTGGATTCTTTATTTGTCAGAGTTCCAGGTGGTGACAGGCTAGACTTGGATTTGGTTTATGCTGATCAAATCTTAAGCCCCGAAATGCTAGATGTAGCACTTAAGCCTGATTATGCAAATTTTAGCTTAGAGCTAGAAAATTCATATGATCTTTCTAAACAGCTTGTGTTGTCAGAAAGTACATTTAGGCGATTAAAAGCAGAGCTAGCTGATAATTTGCTTGTAAGAGCGTGGCGCTATTTAAGGACTTTATTAGTATTAAGTCTCGCTAAAATTTGTTATGCCAATGATTATCAATCTCTTGTGGCAAATTTAAGAAAGGCGCAAATGGCAAGCGTAGAAAGATTGTGTGCTTTGTTTAGGGCCTTGCCAGTTAGCTTGCTTGAACAATATTTAGCTGCTCTATGTTTGGGTAAATGGTCATTTAGCTTGCAAAAACGTGTGCCGGTGCAGTCTGGCTTAGGGGCTGGTAGCTTCGATGCAGCAGCTGTTTGGCAAGTAGCTTATAGGGTGCTAAATGATATGGCTAAAAGTCAAAGCAATCTGCCTTTTGACTTAAAAACGTTTATTGCGTGCTTTGAATTAAGCGATATAGCTTATAACTTAGGCGCAGATATACCGTTTGCTTTACAGACAGAGTGTCAATCGGCTTTAGTTAAAGGTATTGGCGAAGATATTCAAATTTTGTCAAATGTAAAACCTTTTCATATCTTGCTAGTTAAGCCTAATGTGGCAGTGTCTAGTAAGGCGGCTTTTTTGGCTTGTGATCAATTAGAGTTAAAGTATTCAAATTACAAGTTAGCTAATTTGCAATCAGAGCCTGAATTAGCAAGGCGGTGTTGGAAAGAATGTAATCTAACTAGTTTGGCCAAATATGCTAAAAACAGTTTTTACGAATTAGCCTGTTTACAGGGATCAGAGCTACTTGAATTTAATAATCAGTTAAGGCAGCTTGTGACTGCTGACTTTATGTCTATGAGTGGCAGCGGATCAGCCTTTTACTTGTTATTCAAAGATAAAGTGGCATGTGATATGGCCTGTACTAAATTATTGAAATTAGTAGATAAGTCAAGAGAATGTGGGGAAAATTCTGAATTTGCTTGGCTATTATCTGCTCAACTTTCTAACTGAAATTTCACAATGTAACCGAAGATTTTGCTATAATAATATAGATATTCAAGAGGGGGGAGGAACTATATGTTAATTAAGCTTGGTGTATTTATAGGACAAAATTTTTGGTTAGTAATTATGCTGCTATCCCTTTTCGTAGAGGCAATGACCGTTGCTTTGGTTAGCGTTTGGTTTGCTTTAGGTGCCTTATTAGCTTGGATTGCTGAAATTTTAGGCGCGAGTTTGACAACACAAGTATTGTTATTTTTCAGTAGCTCCTTATTGACTTTAGCATTTACGTTTAAATTTCAACCTTTAAGACGGCATTTGTGCCGGCAAGTTGTACCAACTAATTGTGATGCTTTGATTGGCCAGGTAGGTGTAGTGATCAAGGAAGTTACTAATGATATGAGTCAAGCAGCTGGCCAAATTAGGGTGAATCAGCAAATTTGGTCAGCTTATATTAGCCCTGACGAGACTGAAGCTACTAGTTATATAGTTGGTAGCAAAGTTAAGGTGATTAAAATTGTAGGTGTGCATGCTTATGTCACAGCTACAGAATAAAAGGAGGTAGTTTATATGACACTAACAGTTGCTTTGCTCGTGAATAACTTGTCAATATTTCCTGTTATTGTTGTTCTATTTTTTGTATCTTGGTTTTTAACCACTAATATTAGGATTGTGCCACAGGCAAATGCTTATGTCATTGAACGTTTGGGAGCTTATAGCAAAACCTGGACAACTGGGTTACATTTGAAGGTGCCTTTTATTGAACGCGTGGCGAAACGTGTATCGTTGAAAGAGCAGGTGGCCGATTTTGAACCGCAGGCTGTTATTACGAAAGATAATGTTACAATGCAGATCGATACAGTTGTCTTTTACCAGATAACAGATCCAGTTTTGTATGCATATGGTATTGATGGTCCAATCACAGCGATTGAGAATTTATCAGCTACGACTTTGCGTAATATTATCGGTGACTTGGAATTGGATCAGACATTGACCAGTCGTGATGTTATCAACACCCGTTTGAGAACAGTTTTGGATGAAGCGACAGATCCTTGGGGTATCAAAGTCAATCGAGTTGAGTTGAAGAATATTCTACCTCCACGTGAAATTCAGACGGCGATGGAGAAACAGATGAAAGCAGAGCGTGAAAAACGTGAGGCTATCTTGTTAGCAGAAGGTCAGAGAGAGTCTTTGATTTTGCAAGCTGAAGGTCATAAGCAATCGCAAATTTTACAAGCTGAGGCAGATAAAGAAGCTAGGATTCGCAAAGCTGAAGGTGAGGCAGAAGCTATATTAAAAGTGGCTGAAGCGCAGGCAGCTGGCTTAAAGGCTTTGAAATCAGCTCAGGCTGATACAAGTGTATTAACTTTGAAAGCCTATGATGCTTTAGCTAAAGTGGCTGATGGCAAGGCTACGAAGTTGATCATACCATCTAATTTGCAGGGCTTGGTTGGGTTAGCGGCAACGCTTAAAGAGAGTTTTGAGCAGACGAGTGATTCAGCTAAGTGATGCTTAATGAACTTAACTATTTTTGAAAGGGGAGCTTGCAAGCTTCCTTTTCGTTATTTTGAAGCTAGAAAAGGTTAAATGAGAAGTGACGAATAGGTTGGCGAACGAAAATTTAGAACAGTTTCAGCGGCAAAAAGTAGAAGATGTTTATATTCATATTCCTTTTTGTCATCAAGTCTGTAGCTATTGCGATTTTTGTGTTTTGCAGTGTCCTGATATTTTTAAAGAACGAAAGTCGAGGCAGGCTAAACTAATTCAGCCCTATTTAACAGCTTTACAAAATGAAATTATAAGTATCGGCAGCTTTTGGCAGCAGGCGAAGCAAATTAATGCACTTAAAAGTATTTATTTTGGTGGCGGCACACCTAGTACTTTGCAGACAGAGGAAATTGCGCAGCTAATTAACACCTGTAAGAAAGTATTTAATACAGCGGCAGATTGTGAAATTACGTTGGAGCTTAATCCGAATCATTACAGTCATCTAGATTTAGCTTATTTGCACAGTCTTGGCCTAAATCGTATTTCGATAGGTATGCAGACAAGCGATGCCAATTTGTTAAGATTTTTGCAACGTGAGCATAGTTATGCTGAAGTAAAACAGGCCGTTTCAGCTGTTAAGCAAGCAGGAATTTATAACTATTCACTTGATTTGATCATTGCTTTACCTGGTCAGACATTGAAAGATGTTAAGCAAGACCTTGACTTAGCCTTGGCTTTAGCGCCCAAGCATTTATCAATTTATTCGCTGATTTTGGAAGCTGGCTCAAAGCTCTATTGGCAGTATGAACATGCTAATTGCCCCAATATGGTGCAAGGCCTTGTTTTGCCAAATGAAGATTTGGAACGGGAAATGATGCACTTTGCCACTGACTATTTGGAAAAGCAGGGCTTTCGTCACTATGAAATTTCGAATTTTGCTAAGACAAAAGCTACTGAAAGTCGACATAATACAGCCGTTTGGCTCGCTAGGCCTTATTTTGGCTTTGGCCTGAATGCAAGTTCGTATTTAGCGGGAGTTAGACGGACTAATACGAAGCAAATTAAACGCTATATTGATTTATGGCAGACGAACTTAGCTTTTAGTAGCAACGAGGAGATAAATTATTTAAGCAGTGATTTATATAAGGCGGCTGCTTTTACGGATGTCAATGATGAAGCTAGTGCCATGGAAGATTACTTTGCGTTTGCTTTGCGTTATCTAAAAGGTGTTGCCTGCCAGGATTTTGTTGCTTATTTTGCCAAGGATATACCTGCTAATATCAAAGCAATTTTGCTCTGGGGAATAAAACAAGGCTTATTATCCAAAAAAGAACCGAGACTTTCTAGCTCCAAGCTTGATCTTAATTCAAGCAATCAGGCGCAAGTTGACGAGATAAGTAAAAATACGGTATTGTATGTGACGAGAGAAGGTCAAGACTATTTGGATGTCATAAGCCGCCAGCTTATAGGCTGCCTGAGTGACTAGTGACTAACTATAAAATTACGTAATTGTAAACTCTACACTTGATTGTTGACAAGTTAAAATATGAGTTGTATTATTTAGAAGCTGATTTCAGGAGCACCCTTAGCTCAGTTGGTAGAGCAACTGACTCTTAATCAGTGGGCCTGGGGTTCGAGTCCCCAAGGGTGCATACAGTAGAGAGTACGAGTGATCGTACTCTTTTTTATTTTGCCTTTTCATTGCGACTAATATTATTAACTTGTTCCATACTATGCTAAAATTGAGAAACTACAGGAAAGGATAGTTGTGCTAAGTGAAATTGGGTAAGAAACGACTTATAGCTGGATATTTGAGCTTGTTTATGATTTTGAGCGCTTGCCATTTTTATAAAAAGCCACTTGATTTGAAATTTAAGCGCGATCTCGGGCAAAAATCAGATAATTTTAGCAAGATGTTGCCGTTAAATCCTGAACAGGCTTTGCAGACAGCTGAAACTGAGGCAACTGATGAAGAAGTAACAGCGCCTGAAGCAGCAAATAATACTAATTCTAGTGAGACGGCTATATTTAGTGAAAAAAACGGATCTGGTGAGTCTGTTAATCCTAGCGAAAAAGCTACATCTAGCGCAGAAACTGTATCTAGTGAGAATACTTCTCCTAGCGAAGCTGATAAACCCCTAAGACCACAATCTACAATTCGGCAGGCTTTGGGACGGGAAGATGCATATAATTTTGATCGTGATGCGAAGTTAAAGCAAGTAGCTGAGGTGCAAAATATCCCAACTGTTAAGCAACAAGTGTTACGTTTACCGATTGTTGATGCGGCAAATTATCATCCATATATTGAACGGAATGAATGTGATCAAGTTATTAATCACATGCTATTTAGAAGTTTATTTCGCTTTGACAAATATCGCCGCCTGACCAAGGACCTAGTCAAAGACTATCACTATTCATATGACCAAAAATTAATTGAAATCAGTTTGGATGAGAAGGCTTTGTATGCCGATCAGACGCCAATCGATGCTGTGGATGTTATTCAGGCCTTTAACTTGCTTAAAGATAACAGTAATTCAAATGCTGCTAGTAAGTTGGTTGTGAGTTCTGCCTATTTCAGAAGCTTAGATGCGATTGAAAAAATTGAACAAGTTGGCGCATATGATCTGAGAATTTATTTGAAAAAGCCAGATTTGAACTTGGCCTATGCTTTGACTTTCCCAATTGTTAAAGGTAGTGAATTGTATAACAAGGGATTGTTAAGCTTTACGAGTTCTGGTGCTTACAAGCAGGTGAATTTGGACAAGCTACTTGCAGCTGATTCAGAAGAGCAACGTAAGCAGTTGAGTAATTTCGATGCTTTTTATATGCAACGGAGCTTAGGGGAACGGCCAGCTTATTTCAATTCTTTATTGCAGCGCTTTGCTGTCAAAAATTATGCTTCGGAAGCAGAAGCTGTCCAAGCTTTTATTAATAAAGAGATTGATCTTTGCTATACCTGGCCAGCATATACTGACAAGTTAGCGCAATATGAGCATTACGTTTTTAACTCTTTGGCAACTTTGAACTTAACATTTAACTGGCCAAGTGAATTGCAGTCTATGAACAGCGCTAATAACACTAATAACACTAATACTAATGGTGCTACGAATAACGCTTTGACAGATTACTATGCCGATATTCAGTTACTTAAAACGAAGTTAAGTGCAATTTATAATGACGAAGCTTTGTTTAGACCGAAAGATCCAGCTCTGTCACCGGCTGCGTATGCCTTTGTAGAGGATTTATTTAAGCCTTACAAATTAATTCCAGCCTATCCACTCAATCAGTTGATTCGGGAACGTGAAAAATTAGCTAGCGATTTTACGAAAAAGACATGGCGCTTATTAGTGCCGAACGACTTGAGCTTTGGGGAAGAAATAGTAGCTAGGCTAACACATCAGTTTGCTAAAATGGGTTTGAAAGCAGCAATCAAACGGGTTAATTTGGCCGATTTTAAGCGAACAGTCAGTACTAATACCTGGGATATTGCCTTATACCCGTTACTTTCGCATCGGATACCTGATTTAGGCTATGAGTTAAAAGAACTCAGTAACGGTAATTTTTGGCGTAAAAGTCGTGGCGAGGAGTTTATGCCAGAATTTTATGTTTATCCTAACGATGCGCAGCCTTTGATTGATTATATGAACAATTACAAGTTTACAGCTGATGCTAACAATCCTTTGGAAGATGTGAATTATCAGCAGAAATTCAGCAAATTATATCAATACAGTAACAGTATGCCTTTACTGAAATATAATCGGGCTTTGTACTTACAAGATAGCTTGCGGGGAGAGCTTAGGCCGTTTGCCTTGGATCCTTTGTCAGGCGTGGAGGATTTGTGGATATGGGCGACACCTTAATCATTATTTTATTAGTAGTTTTGGATCAGCTAAGCAAACGTGGCATTTTGGCAGCCTTAGGTGAATATGGCGAAAAGACTTTGTTACCTTGCTTTAATTTTAGCTTGACTTATAATACCGGTGCTGCATGGAGCTTTTTAGCTGAAAAAACTTGGGGCATATATGCTCTGACAACTTGTTCATTACTTGCCTCTTTAGCTTTGCTAATTTATTTTTACAGCTATCGTAAGCAACTCACGGTGATAATGCGCTTAGTTATGAGCTTGTTGATTGCTGGTAGTATAGGTAATTTGCTTGATCGAATTATTCTAGGCAAAGTGATAGATTTTATCGACTTTTATGTAGGAACGTGGCATTTCCCAACCTTTAACTTGGCTGACAGCTATTTATGCATTGCAATTGGTCTGTGCTTAGTGCTGAGTTTGCTTGGCCAATTGAATTTACCCCTCTTTAATGGAGAAGAACAGGCTCTTTCTAAAAAAAATAACTTATGAACGAAGGTTAGTATGCAGGAAAATAAAGAATGGCAGGATTTGATCGGCGCAAAAAATGAGTGCTTGGCAATTGGCAAAATTGTGCAAGTAGAAGCAAATCAACGCCTAGATCAGGCTTTACAGCAGTTTTTACCATTTAGTCGGAGCGAAATTCAAGCTTTCTTGAAAAAAGCATGTCTAGCGTTGCTTACAACACCTGACTTAGCTAATAGACTTAGAGAATGGCAATTAGAAGTTAGCTCAGATGTTGAATTTTCAAGCTTGAATATGAGTGAGATTGATAATTATCGGGCCAATTTAATGGCAAGTTTCGGCGCTGAGCTTCAATTCAAAGCCTACAAGGCAGGATTGAAATTAAAAACGACAAGTAGCTTTTTGTGCTTGGCACCAGCTAACTTAGCTTTAACTTATCAGGCTGAACCTGGGAAGATGGAGCTAAATATTGTGTATGAAGATGACTATCTCTTAGTGATAGACAAACCCAAAGGAATGGTTGTACATCCGGCTGCTGGCAATTGGCAAGGTACTTTATTGAATGGCTTACTCTATTATCTCCAACCGCACAAAGCCTTTTTAGTCCACCGTATAGACAAGGATACATCGGGCCTTTTAGTGGTGGCCAAATCTTTGCAAGTTCAGCAGAGTTTGCAGCAAACTTTACAGAAGCATGCTATCAAACGAACATACCTAGCTCTAGCGTGGGGCAAGATGAGTGAGCAAAAATTCACAATTAAAGGTGCATTAGCGCGCGACCCAGCTAACCCGCTGAAACGGGCTTTAGTTCCAGGTGGCAAATTAGCTATTACCCATGCTGAATTATTAGAACAGTTTGCTCGATTTGCTTATTTACAATTGGAGCTTGAAACTGGAAGAACCCACCAAATTCGTGTGCATTTGGCAGCTTTGGATCATCCATTAGTTGGTGATACGTTGTATGGTGGCGAAAGTTTAGCTGAACAAACTGAAAAAGGGCAATGCTTACATGCCGTCAAACTTAGCTTTGAGCATCCAGTCACTAAGCAATTTATGGAATTTAAGAGCCCTTTGCCAGCATATTTCCAGCATTTGTTAGCTTTGGCTAGACAGGGCAAGCTATAGTTGCTGTGAAACATATTGATGCTAGTGCTTTGATGGTATAATTAATCACATTACGACAAGTAGGAGGATGACGATGCAATGTTTGATTGAGATGACTAGTGAACAGAGTCGTCAACTTTTAGGTGCTTACAACCAGAATGTTAAAAATCTTGAACATGATTTTGCTTGTTCAATCGAACCAACTGCAGAAGGTCTTGTCCTATTTTCGGAAAATCCAGAGCAGCTAGAGAAAGCTTGCTTGGTCGTAGAACGTTTATACACTTTACTTAAGCAAGGTCATGCTTTGACAGAACAGACTAGCAATTATTTGGCAGATACAGTCAAAGCTGGTGATATGACAGAATTTGCGACATTTAGTCCAGATTTAGTTTGTATATCAGCTAAAGGTAAAGAGATCAAGGCCAAAACTAAGGGGCAGGCTAATTACGTCAAGGCTATTTTGCAGCATGATATTACATTTGGTATCGGACCTGCTGGCACGGGCAAAACTTTTTTGGCTGTGGCAATTGCGGTCAATGCTTTTCGCAAAAAGGAAGTTGATCGCATCATTCTAACTAGACCGGCGGTTGAAGCTGGTGAGAAGCTCGGCTTTTTGCCAGGTGATTTACAGATGAAAGTCGATCCTTACATGCGCCCACTTTATGACGCTTTACAAGAGATGATGGGCGTTGAACCTTATATGGCCAATTTGGAAAAGGGCTTGATTGAAGTTTCACCTTTGGCATATATGCGCGGTCGCACGCTCGACAATGCTTTTATTATTTTGGATGAGGCGCAGAATACGAGTCCAGAACAGATGAAGATGTTTTTGACCCGTATCGGCTTTAATTCCAAAGTAGTTGTGACAGGTGACTTGACGCAGATTGACTTAGGTCAAGGCCAGCGTTCTGGCTTAAAGATGGTTAAACCAATTTTAGAACATATAGAGGGAATTAAATTTGTTATGTTGAATAATTTGGATGTGGTAAGAAATCCGCTTGTTCAACGTATAGTTAGAGCTTATGAGAAATATGATCAGGTTAAGAAAAAGCCGAGAAATGAGCGGTGATTTATGCGCTTAAATTTTCATCGCCTAAACAAATTTTTGCGTTGCACTTTAGCCAGCGTATTATTAATTGTCTTTTTATTGTTTGTCTATTGGCAATCTTTGCCGAGAAAGTATGATCTGCATATTGGGCAAGTTTCGCCATATGATATTACAGCTAGCCATAACTTGATTGATAAAAATGCTACCCGCTTGAAAGCTATTTCTGAAGCTAGTGCTGTTAGCCCGATTTTTACACGTTCAGAAGCTATGTCAGCGCAATGTTTAGCTAAGCTAGATGAATATCTATCCATACTTTACAATTTGCGTTTACCAGTCTGGCAAGATTATGCAGAGGTAAGTGGCGAAAAATTAAAAGATAATTTGGTCAATGCTTTGGCTGATTTTAATGCAATTTTCCCTGATGCTGATAGAGACGTAGCTGAAAATAAAGCCGAAACTGAAGCAACTGAAGCAACAACTATAGAAACAGCGACAGCTAATCAAGAAAAAGGTGTTGAGCCTAGTTCTAGCGTGGCAAAAGATGCTGAGTCTGCACTTGCTAAAAATGTCAAACCAGAAGTTAAGGTCTTGACAGAGGCTGAGAAAAAAGCAATTCAAGCGAAGGTTGAAGCTAGCTATCCGAAAAATACTGAACTTAAAGAATTAGCTAAACGAATCAGTAGTTTAAGTAAGAACAAGGGTATTTATATTGCTGAAACTTATGCCCATTTATTGGCGGAAGCTGAACCAAGCGTTTTTATGTCCTTGATCATTGAACTTAGAACGACTGCTAAGTCAATCATGAGTCAGGATCTGAACAAAGAGAAGTTAGACATTGCTATTACGCATAAGAGCGCTAAATTGGTTGAAACGGTCAAAAACTACACTGAATTGTATTCCGTTACAGCTCCAATTTTGCGTAGTATTTTGGCCGCTAACTTGCGCTATGATGCACAAGTAACAAGAGAAGCGAGAAATACGGTCTACGAGCGGGCAATGGCTAATCCGATTCAGATTCATCGTGGGACAAGAATTGTCAACTACAACGATGTAATTAGTGAATCACAATATGAGAATTTGAAACAGCTAGGTCTCTTGAAAGATGCAGATCAAAATTACCAGTATCTCTTCGTGTTGCTGGCGATGGCCTTTGTCTGCTTAGGCTTGAGCGTTGTTTATTTGTCTAGGCGGACCAACGATTACAGTGCAGCTAGAGGTTCGAATTTCATTTTGACGACAAGTGCTGTAGCTGTAATTATCTGTAGCTTGTATACTGCCAAAATTTCAACTTTCCTCTTACCAATTCCATTCTTTATTCTGATTTCGTTGATTTATTTCAACACGCGTGACAGCTTATTCTTGACGATGGTCTTGATCAGCTTCTTGAGTATTTTGAGTGATAATACAGTGGCCCACTTTGTAGGCTATACAGTTGCAGCTTTGATCATGCTATTAATTATGAGCTATTCCAAGCAGAAGAATAATTACCTGCTTTTGATTATTGCGTCAAGTGTCGCAATGATAATTGGCGGTGCTTTCTATGCTGTATTTGAATATCAGACATTGATGGAAGCTATCAAGGTTTTAGGCTTCTGCCTTTTGAACGGCCTTCTTTGTGCTTTAGTGACAATTGGCGTTGTGCCATTGTTCGATTTCACCTTTGCCGCCGTTTCACCTATGCGCTTGGTTGCTTTAGCTCAGCCAGATGCGCCGTTAATGAAGCGCTTGTTTATGGAAGCATTGGGTACTTACCAACATTCAATGATGGTGGCTAATTTGGCTGAAACAGCCGCAGAAGCAGTAGGCGCAAACACATTGCTCTGTCGTGTCGGTGCTTATTATCATGATATTGGTAAATTGGAGCAGCCATTGATGTTTACGGAAAATCAGGATGATTACAATCCTCATGATGATTTGCAGCCTGAAAGTAGTTACCAGATTATCACACGGCATGTCTTGATGGGGCAAAAGATGGCCAAGCGTTATCGCTTGCCGCAAGCTTTACAGAACATTATTAAAGAACATCATGGTACAACGGTTTTGTTCTATTTCTACAAGAAAGCTGAAAAAGAGCATCAGAAGCTTAATTTGCCACCTGTAGATAAAGCCAACTGGCGCTATCCATGGCAGACACCGTCAAGTAAAGAGGCAGCTATTGTGATGCTAGCTGATTCTTTGGAAGCGGCGATGAAGTCTACGGGTTATCGTACTGTACAACAAGTTGAAGAGATGGCACGTAAAATCGTGCATGACAAGAATAGTCAGGATCAATTGATCCATTCTGGCTTATCATATCAGGATGTCGAAGATATTCTCCAAGCGTTTAAGCGTGTTTATGCTGGTGTATTTAAAGAAAGGGTGAAGTATCCAGATGTTAGTAAGAGTTAAGCTCTTTCATGAGTTTGATAGTGATGCGGAATTTATTGATAAATTTGCTGTGCCAGAGGCTTATTTGGCCGCTTTTAACGGCCAAGTAGACTTGTTGTTAGATGCATGGCAGGCAGCTTTAACAAGGTTATTAAAAACGACATTAAAATTAGCTGCCAGCAACTTACTGACAAGCTTAGAGAATGAAGTTGATGTTATTGAACTCAATGTTAATTTGGGCGCTGCTAGCACAATCCAGGCTTTGAATAAGGAATTTCGGCATAAAGATTATGTTACAGACGTTTTGTCTTTCCCACAATTAGATTTACATGAGGGTAAGGCGACACGCGAGTGGCAGGAGAGTGATTTCGCAGAGTGCTTTGATGATGTACCAATGGCCCTGTCGGATGTGGCTGATGATGAAGAAGTTTTCTGCCTGAATTTGGGTGATATATACCTTTGCGGCGATAAAGTGGCTGAACAAGCTGAGAATTACGGCCATAGCTACTGGCGTGAGTTCAATTTCTTATGCTGCCATGGCTTTTTACATGTTTTAGGTTATGACCATGAAGAGGGCCAAAGGGAAGAAAGCTTGCAATTTGCTTTGCAAGATCAAATTTTGAGCGCTTTACAAATTGAGCGGACTTTGACTGAACCTAAAGCTAGTGAATTGGTAGCTTTAGCAAAAGAGTTTTCTGAGCAAGATTGTTTGACGCTACAGACAGAAAGTGAAGCAAAAATCGATGAGACTGTACCAGATAATTTCAAGTCAGGCTTTGTGGCAATTGTTGGGAGACCAAATGTCGGTAAGTCAACTTTGCTTAATCAAATTTCTGGAGCTTATTTAGCTATCACTTCACAAAAAGCGCAGACAACGCGTGACAACATTCGCACAATTTATAACGGCAATAACAGTCAGATTATTTTCACAGACACGCCTGGCGCGCATAAGGCTGATGATAAGTTAGGCACTTATATGAACCAATCAGGCATTGCGGCCATCAAAGATGCAGATTTAGTTTTGCTGGTGGTTGATGCTCACTTCAAAACCGCCGGACTTGTCGAAAAGAAGCTGATTGAACGTTTAGAGGAACTGAAAAAGCCCGCTATTTTGGTTATTAATAAGAGCGATTCGATTGTGAAGCAGGAGCTACTACCTTTAATGGCTAATTATAATGAGCTGTATCCATTTATTGCCATCATTCCAATTTCAGCTTTAGATAATGAGGGTATTAAAGATTTACTTAACGAAATAGAGCAAAACTTGCCAAATGGTCCACGCTATTATCCGCTTGATTATTTCACCGATCAGACAGAGCGTAATATCTGTGCCGAGCTTATTCGTGAGCAGGTTTTGAAATACTATCACCAGGAATTGCCTTATGGTGTAGCAACTGAAATTGAGAAATTTGCAGAAGAATACGATGAAGATGGCCAACGAGTTTTAGCTAAAATTCAAGCTTCGATCATTACGGAGCGCGAGGGCCACAAGAAGATGTTGATAGGTAAGGGCGGACTTGCACTGAAACGTTTGGCATCTTCAGCCAGGATCAAGATGGAAGATTTGCTAGATTGTAAAGTCTATCTGGAAATTCGGGTAAAGGTTAGGGAAAATTGGCGCGACAAAGAGATGTTCTTGAATAACTTCGGTTATAACTTGAAACAAGCTCAGAATCGGCCATTACGCTAAGGCAATGTTAGAAACAGTTGTCGAGGCGAAAGCAGCCTCTGAAATAACCTGTAAAGCTTTTTTGTTAAGGGTAACGGCTAAAGTCAAACATAGCCGTTACTTGCGCTTATTCAGTCCAGAACTAGGCTTAATTGAGTGCGTCGAAAAGCGGGCCTTTGCCAAAATTGACAGCGATAAAATCTATGCGCAGTTTATCTCCAACAAGAGTTATTACTGGCCAGAGTATAGCTATGCTGAATGTAAGTTGTTTCGCTACAAGAATAAGTACTATCTAAAAGATTTTACATTGATTTATCATTTTCAGGCTTTGACTAAAAATATCTTAGCTTACACGTGCAGTCAGGTCTTTAATGACCTTTTGGTGGATTTAGTCACGGATGCTGATCAGGCTAAGAAATTATGGCCTTTTTATCTGCATGCTTTATATGCTTTACAGAAGTTAGCAACCAGTGAAAACACGATAAAATCAGCTGAATTGTTGAGCTTTTTAGCAATTTTTATCTTGCGTGTTTTAGCTGAAAGTGGCTATAAACCTGATATTGATGAGTTATTCAAAGATTCATCTAAACAAGCTTATCAATTTTCCTTTGCTGAGGGAAAACTAGCGACAAATTACAGTGTCACTTCCAATGTTTTGCCGCGTGAGCAGACTTTGGCGGAAGTTGAGAAAAAGCTAAATCAACAGACAGTTTCGTTCAAATTCTCCAATTTATTGCATGTCGTTTTATCTTGCCAACCAGAAAAAATGGCCAATATTGAGCTAAGTGAGCAACTTTCCACCAAACTTTATGACTTTGCCAAATGCTGGTTAATTTATAGCTTAGATCGGCATTATGAAAGTCAGGATGCTTTGGCCAAATTGATAGGTGAGCAATTAGAGTTTGCAAGCTTGCTTGCCAAGTTACAGGCAAAGCGGAAAGATAAAAACGCGAGGGATATAGAGAGCCATAAAAATCCGTAATCGTTTTGTTTTTATGCTATAATTCCAAGAATAGTAGGCGACGATTTATGTTGAAGCTTCGTCAGATCTTGATCGTAAGTTCTATTTCTTTCTTTCTTTCTTTCTTTCCTTTTGGCTGCTTGTAGTTTTTCTAATAAATTTGCTGACGCAAAATTGGATAAGCCTATCTCTAACTGTGAGCATGTTTATCTTGAACATCATCTGTGGACCACTTAATTTGACTTATGGGCATTTATTAACTACTGAACAGCAAGAAAAGTTGCAAAATTATATCAAGGAATTACAAGCTGATGATTTCTTTAAGGTAAATTCTAAGTTAGGCGAAAAATTTTATTGTCTAAGCAGTAATGAACAGCTTGTGTTTAATGACCACAATCTGATTAAACAGAATACATGTTATCAGATTAAGCCAGAAAAGGCTGAAAAACTAGCTAGTCTGCAGAGCTATATCAACGAGAATATCGTAAATTTGCAGGTGAATAACAAGTTGCGTGATTTAGTCCAACGCTTTTGGCGCTTGTATGAGAAAGATAAAATTGTCGAATGACACGTAATTTGAACCCTAAGGAATTTAGCTGCTTAAATGCCAAACTTTATGCTTTTCAGCGAGAATTCTTTGATAGTAAGCCAGAACCTTATTTCACTCAAGTTGCCAAATTGCCAAAGGGCGATATAGCTTATACTTTGCTAAGCCAAGATGGCCAGAGTTCCGTATCGATACAAAAAGACGGAATAAGCGTCAAACATGGCAATACTATGAAAGCTTATCTTGTTCAATTGCCTAGAGAAGCACCTTTATATAATCTTTTCCACAGCTTAAAGTATTACACATATGAGAATTTACCAGAAGCATTACTCGAAATTTTGCAAAATAGGTATATGGACCGATCTGCCTACGCTAAATTTCCACTTGGATCTAAAAATAGTGTGATTATGCTAAATGGTGTAGCGTATACCATTATGGATAATGAGCTTGATGAGAATAAAACCAAAGTGATTACATTGGATAGAAAATCTGTATCAGATAGAGAATTAGAAATAATTGTACCAGGAGGATGCCTTTTTTTTAGCTGGGAATTGACAACTAATAGAGCTGGCAAGTCAACTATAATTTATCCCAGAGATAAGTATTACTTACCTTCACCCGTAATATTAGATGGAGGTACGCCTGCACTTCTTAAATTCAAGTTTGCCTCGCTAGATGCACAGACAATCGAACTCAAGGAATTCCATACTTACTATGCTGATAAAGACAAAGAAATCAAGCAATTAGTCAGAACAATCAAGCTAAAAGTGACGTAAATTGTCTTAATGTGCTCACAACAACTATCTTTCAAACAATTTGTGCTAAAATAGGAATGCTTATTAACTGAAATTTCACTGGACCCTTATTCTGAGCAATTTGGGCGCAAGTGATGATATATATGGGAGGACAAAATGTCAGGACATTCAAAGTGGAATAATATTAAACGTAAAAAGGGCGCAGCCGATGCAAAACGTGGAGCTGTATTTACTAAAATCGGGCGCGAAATTCAAGTGGCTGTTAAATCGGGTGGTCCTGACCCTAACGTAAACTCCCAGCTGAAAGATGTTATCGCCAAGGCTAAGAGCAATAATATGCCAAACGATACAATTCAACGCTCAATTCAAAAAGCAGCTGGTTCAGGTGCCAATGATAATTATGAGTCAGTTATCTATGAAGGTTATGGCCCAGCTGGTGTAGCTGTTTTGGTTGAATGCTTAACAGATAACCGCAATCGTACGGCTGGTGAAGTACGTCATGCTTTCGATAAACATGGCGGAAACTTGGGTACAAATGGTTGCGTATCTTTCATGTTCAAGCGTCAAGGTTCAATTCTATTAGATCCAACAGGTGAGGATGAAGAGAGCTTAATGCTTGAAGCTATCGATTTAGGTGCTGAAGATTTGCAAGCTCAACGCGATGAAGATGGTGAGTTAGTTGGCTATTGCATTAGCACAGCCGTTGAGAACTATTACACTGTTAAACAAGCTTTGGAAGATGCAGGCCACAAGGTGCTTGAGAGTCAGATTGATCAAGTAGCTGATAATTACATCAGCGTAACGGATGCTGAACAAGTTAAGAAGTTGGAAAATTTGATTGATGCCCTAGAAGAAGATGATGATGTACAGGCTGTGTATCATAACTGGGACGAGAATGAAGATTAATTTATTAGTCTTCTATCAAAGGAGCTATTGTGCCGATTAATTTGCCTAAGCGAAATAAGTCAGAGAAACAAGCTGAGTCAGGAAACAAACGACTTGGCTTGTTTGCTATGTGGAATGGCAAATTACCAAACTTAAATGACGTTGAGTTAAGAGCGCGTCAGCTAGTCAATAAATTGGCCGCTAGATTGCCAAAAAAAGTCAGCGATAATAACCAAGCTTCCAAAACGGGGCAAGAGAAAGCGCAATCTGTTATTAATTGGCCTAGCTCATTACCAAGTTGGCGTAATAGCCATAAACAACCTAAAGATCTGCCTAAGGATGTTAAAGAGGACAAACAACGTTCAAAATTACCTGAATTTTTGCAACAAGAAAATCCTAATTTTGCTGATTTGAAGAATTTCCCAAATGCTCAGGCTGAAAAAGTCCTAGCTGAAACGTCAGCTGAAAGCAGCCAAATGCCAGAAGTTTTGGCTGATTTGAAGAAAAAGCTTAATCTTGATTTTTTGAATAGCAAAGAAGATTTGCAGGAAGGTAAAAAAGTAAAAAAGAAGAGTCAGGTCGAGCTTAGCAAGTTAAGTGAAGCGGAGATAGCTGAATTATTGGCCGCAATAACAGTTGTTGCCTTTGTTGGCCCTTCAGGAACTGGCAAGTCTACGCGTGCCAGCCAAGTGGCATTTTTGTCTAAGTGCAATTACATTATTGACGATGCCTTGCTAATCAAGGATAACCATATTGTGGCAGGTAGTTCAGCTAAACGCGCTAAAACCAAAATTGAGTCTGTACGGCAAGCAATTTTCTTAGATCCAATTCGTGCCCAAACGATGAAACGTGCCTTAGCGAGCCATTTGCCTGATCGTTTGCTTATCTTAGGTACAAGCAAGGCCATGATCAATAAAATTTGTCAGGCGCTCAGCTTAACCGCCCCCAAAGAGTGGATCAATATCAGCGATGTAGCAACTGAAACTGAGATTAAGCAAGCACGTTACAATCGGATTCACACTGGCCAGCATGCCATTCCTGTGCCTTCGATGGAACTGAAACATGAATTTTCAGGCTCAATTTTTGAACCATTACAATTATTGAAGCAACGTTTTTCAGCCAAAGATATTAAAAATGGCGTAAAAGAGATTAGCCAGAATTTGCCAGTTTTGACAACTTATGCTCTAACAAGTAGTGGCAGTCGACCATTGGCAGTTGAGCAGAGTATTGTTAGACCTAGTTTCTCGGTTCTGGGGCATTATAGTATCACGGACCAAGCTTTGAAAAACATTGTCTTGTTCAGTTTGCAAAAAGTCGAGGCTGTGCAAAAAATGAGTGAGTGTAAGGTGCGCCAAGAGACAACTGGCTTAGTCTTTAATATAAATTTGTCGTTGTATTACGGCTTTAATGCCCAAACAGCTCTTAAAGAGGCGCAAGCAGCAATTGTAGATGCCGTCAGCCGTCTGACAGCTATGAATATTTTGCAAGTAAGTTTGGTGGCTGAAAAACTAGTGCAGATGGACAAACCTAGACATGCCCAGGAATAATTTGTCTATGCAGACAAAGTTTCTCTTTTTGGTGGATTTTAGTTTAACTTTTATGTGCTAAAATAGAGATGATCGTTTTTGTGAAGGACGAATTTATGACAGATGTGAAAACTAAGAAAAGTTCATTAGCAATTTTGACTCTGATGGCAAGTATAACTTTTATGGCTATTTTGGCTGAGCTTATGCCATCTGGCGTTTTGCCCGATATGGCTAACTACTTTAATATTTCTAAAGGAACAGCAGGCGGCTTAATTGGAGCTTATGCGATTGCTTCCGCTTTTTTAGGTATTCCGTTAGTTTCTATAACCATCAGTTGGAATCGGAAATTGCTACTTGAAATTTTGTTGATCGGTTTTGCTTGTGCCAATTTGATTGTTGGCTTAGCTCCTAATTTCACTCTAGCACTTATTGGCCGGGCTATAGGTGGAGCATGTGCTGGTACGATGTGGCCCATGATAACAGCTTATGCCATGGAGTTAGTTTCCAAAGAAGAAGCGGGTAAAGCGATAACTATTGTTATGTCTGGTATTACAGTTGGCATGGCTTTGGGCGTGCCAGCTATGACTTTGATAGGCACGATTTATGGCTTTCACTTGGAATTTTTGGCTCTAGTTGTCGGCTTAGTTTTAATTGCGATCCTTTGCCATTTGTACTTACCTAGTGTACAAGGTGAAAAGGCCTCAAAGTCTAATTCACCATTTACGATGTTCAAAAACAAAGGTGTTTTGTGGATGCTTGGCTTAACGTTTTTGGGTGTGGGCGCTAACTATGGCGTTTATACTTTTATCACTAATTTGGTCAGCGATTCTCAGTATCCAAGTGTTGCAACGGCGCAATTCTTTTTTGGCATTGGGTCGGTGATTTCAGTTTTGCTGGTGATGCGCTTTATTGACCGCTATATGTACGGTATAATGCTAGCTGTGTTTGCAGTTGGCGCTTGCACGATGCTACTTTTTGTGTTTAATCATGCTCAGATTCTGTTCCATATTGCTTTTATTTTGTGGGGATTAGGCTTCGGCTCTTTGAGTAGTTTGTTCCAGACAGCTACGGCCAAACAGGTAAAAGAGGGTGCGGCAGTAGCTAATTCTTTGCAATCTTCTTCCTTTAATTTTGCCATCATGTTTGGATCAACAGGCGCTGGCATTTTGTTAGGGCAAGCTGGCACTAGGGCTATGCTTTTAGCAAGCTGTGGCTTGTTAGTATTAGGTGTTTTCCTGACTTACTTATGTAAAAAGAAGCTTTAGAGCGATGTTAATGGTAACTGAGAATAAGACTGAAAAGAGAGCTTGCTTTTATGACTGAGAACGAAATTCTGCAGGGTGAAACAAAAAATGTAGAGTTTAAAGTTAGACGCCTCTGAAGATAGCTCAAAATATCTAAAAACTGTTGTGGCGTTTGCCAATGGATTAGGTGGAAGATTAGTTTTTGGTATCGATGATAAGAGCCATTCAGTCGTTGGTATCTCTAAAGAGCTTGTTTTTTTCAGAAATGGATGCCATAACGTCAGCTATTTCAGATGCGTGTGAGCCAGTTATAATACCCGATATTTACTCACAAACAATTGATGATAAAACAATTATTATTGTAGAAATTGCGCCTGGAAAACAAAGGCCATATTATCTTAAAGCCAAGGGTATTCAATCAGGCACGTATATACGTGTTGCAGGTACTACACGTTTGGCTAGTAGAGATTTAACGGCTGAGATGTATTATGAAAATGCTGTTTGTTCATATGATAGCGTTGTACGTAATGATTTAACTGTTTCCGATGCTGATATTGTTGACTTGTGTCAACAGATGAAATAAGTAGCTTTGGACAATGCGCAATCATTAACGCAAAAAGCAGCCGTAAGAGATCTAACGAGGAATGTACTTATAAGTTGGGGATTGTTAGCAGAAGACAAAGTAGGTGTTATTCATCCAACGAATGCTTATTTTTTTTACGAGGAGAAGATAATTTCCTTTCGCAAATTCAATGTGCAATGTTTAAAGATGAAACAAGGACTATATTTATTGATAAACGCGAATATAAAGGTGCTTTATGGCAACAAATAGAAGGTGCTTTTAGGTTTGTGTTAAGTAATATTCATTTAGGTGCATGCTTAGACGGAATATATAGAAATTATATTTACGAATTGCCATAGTATAAGAGAGTTAATTATAAATGCGGTTATGAATTGTAGTTTTTTACAGAATACACGTTTTCAAGTTGCAATTTATGATAATCGTTTGGAAATAACATCACCAGGCGGTTTAATGCCAGGCGTTACGATAGAACGTATGAAAGAAGGTTATTCCAAGATTAGAAACCGTGCACTCGCGCATTCCTTTTTGTACATGAATTTAATTGAAGCGTGGGGAAGTGGCATACCAAGATTAATGAAAGTAATGCGAAACTATGGCTTAGCTGAGCTGGAGTTTGTTGATATGGGCATTGCTTTGCGTATTAACTTGTATAGGGGCAAGGCAAAAACTGACCAAGCTACCGATAAAGAAAAACAATTACTCAAGCTTATAAGTGAACAGGCTAAACTTAGTCAAAGCAAGATGGCAGCTATTTTAGGTTGGAAATTAAGCAGCGTTAAATATTATATCGGTAAATTACAGGACAAAGGAATAGTAGAGAGAAAGGAAAGCAGTCAAAAAGGTGAATTGCAGATAGTGGCAGATGTTAAATAATTTTAACTGTAAATTTGCCAATTTTAGTTTTTTAGTTTATACTCGTAACTTATTCATGGAGAGAACAAAGCTCATATAAGCCTTGAATTTGGCAAGGCGTTTCTACCTAAGACCTAATCTTAGACTATGAGATTAACCATTTTGCTGGATATTCTCAATGACGCTTTAGTTCAAGTGAATTGAATTTATAGTAGGAGGGTATTTATGCAAAGCGTAAATTCAACTTTGCTGTCTGCCAAAGTGCAGGCAGCTTCAGCAGGGCATATTGAAAAATGTCCACAAGTTCAGCCAACAAGCTCAAATCAAGAGTCCGAGTTGCTTTATGGGGTAGAAGATAGACCACCTCTAATCATGACAATTATCCTAGCACTTCAACATGTTTTAGCAGCTTTTGCTGGAATAGTTGCTGTGCCTTTGGTCGTTTGCGCAGCTTTGAAATTTGATGTTACGCAGACTGCAATTATGGTCAGTGCAACGATTTTCGTTTCAGGTTTAACAACTCTATTACAATCAAAAGGCTTAGGTCCAATCGGTTCTCGTCTGCCAGCTATGATGGGAACCGATTTTACGTTCGTTAATCCAGCAATTAGTGTGGGCGCCAAATTTGGTATCCCTGGTATAGTTGGTGCGACTATAACAGCCTCCTTTGCTGAAATTATTTTGAGCCGTTTTATTAAGCCTTTACAGAAATTCTTCCCACCTTTGATTACAGGTACTGTTGTTTCCTTAATTGGTATTACCTTGTTGCCTGTTAGCATCGACTGGGCAGCAGGCGGCACGGGTGCGGCTGATTACGGTTCATTGCGTAATTTGCTGGTTGCCTTTGTTATTATGCTTTTTACTTTGTTCCTTAATCATTATGGTAAGGGCTTAATGAAAACAGCTGCTGTTTTTGTTGGTATTGTCTTTGGTTACATTATTTGTTTGCCACTTGACATGGTCGACTTAAGCTCAGTTTATGAGGCCAATTGGATTGCTTTACCAGGAATATTTAGATATGGTATCCATTTCGATTTAGCAAGCAGCCTTGCTTTCGTACCAGCTTATATTGTTTCAACTATTGGCACTGTGGGTATTATGCTAGCAATCGGAGCTGCTTCTAATACCAAAGTTTCTAGTAATAAATCAGCAGGCGCAGTGCTTTGTGATGGCTTAGGTTCGCTTTTAGCTGGTGTCTTTGGCGCTGGTCCTAACACTTCTTTCTCGCAAAATGTTGGCTTAATCACATTGACGAAGGTCGCTAGTGTGAATGTCATGGCTATGGCGGGCGTTATCCTGATGATTTTAGGTGTTTTCCCTAAGTTAAGTGCATTAATTGCTGTCATGCCGCAACCTGTTTTAGGTGGTGTTGGCGTAATCATGTTCGGCTTAGTAGCAGCTCAGGGTATCAAAACATTAGCTACTTGTCATTTAGGTGATCGCGAGTTGTTGATCATCTCAGTTGCTTTTGCACTCGGCATTGGCGTTACAGTCAAACCTGAAATTCTGGCTAGCTTGCCAACAGCTTTAAAGATGATTTTGGCATCAGGTATTTCAACTGGTACATTAGCAGCTTTAATCCTAAACATCGTATTAGTGCCAAACAGAAAGGGAAATAGACAATGAAACTATTAGAAACGAAAATTTTAGAAGCAGGACATGTGTTAGATAGCGATATTTTGAAGGTAGACAACTTTTTGAATCACCAGGTTGATCCTAACTTGCTCAATAAGATGGGCGAAGATATGGCTAAGCACTATGCCAATTTGGGCGTAACTAAAATCTTAACGTTGGAAGTTTCAGGTATCCCTTTGGCTTTTACAACCGCTTTATATCTTAATGTGCCGATGGTTTACGCCAAGAAAACAAAGTCTGTCACTTTGACTGATGAAGTTTACACGAGTGTGGTTAAATCGTTTACGAAAAAAATAACCTACGATATTAAAGTTGACAAAAAGTTCCTTGTGCCAGGTGATAAAGTTTTAATCGTTGACGACTTTTTAGCTACGGGCGCAGCTTTGCAGGGCTTAAGTGAGATTTGCAAGCAGGCTGAGGCAGAAATTGTAGGCTATGGTATAGCGATTGAAAAAACCTTCCAAAATGGCGGTAAATATTTTAGAGATTTAGGCTATGACGTTTATAGTCAGGCGATGATTAGTAGCTTTGAGGGTGGCAAGGTGCATTTTCAAGCTTAAGTAGCTATAACATTAAGAAGCACTTTTAATATAGCCATTGGTAATTATTGCTTAATTGCCATGAAAATATTCAAACAGTTTTGAGTTTGTTGTTTGGCAAAGCTTATGTTTACCAGTGGCTTTTATTTCACGGTATTTTACGTGATGTGCGTAGGCAATTTGCCTATATTAGACTTTTTGTAGTATAATCACATCTGCACATGCAGGTGTAGTTTAGTGGTAAAACTCCAGCCTTCCAAGCTGACTATGAGGGTTCGATTCCCTTCACCTGCTTCGTCAATATGGGCTCATAGCTCAGTTGGATAGAGCAACAGCCTTCTAAGCTGTGGGTCAGGGGTTCGAATCCCTTTGGGCTCGTATATAGTCGATAGTTCATGTAACTGTCGACTTTTTTATTGACCAATACAAAGCCTTATTTGCCAAAATCCCCCTTTTAAGCTTAAACTGATAGACAGCTTGCTTTTATTCAGGCGGCTAATATTGTTTAAGATGAGGCTAGATAAGTGACGAAAAGACAGTATGACAATGCATCAATTTCCGCGTTAAAAGGCGCTGACCGTGTCAGGTTGCGTCCGGCTGTTATCTTTGGCTCGGATGATTTACATGGCTGCGAACATGCTTTTTTTGAGATTTTATCTAACTCAATTGATGAGGCTCGTGAAGGCTTCGGACATGAAATTATCGTTAAGCGTTACTTAGATGGTTCATTTTCAGTTGAGGACTTCGGCCGTGGCATTCCGCTTGATTATAACGAACGTGAAAAGCGCTATAACTATGAATTGGTTTACATGGAACTTTACGCTGGCGGCAAATACAACAATGCAGCGGGACAGGATTATAGCTACAGCCTTGGCTTAAATGGTTTGGGTGCTTGCGCAACGCAGTACGCTTCAAGCTATTTTGATGTCAAAGTCAAGCGTGACGGCTACGTATACGAATTACATTTTGAGCACGGCGAAAACATTGGTGGCTTGAAGAAAACACCATACAAAGGTAAAGCTACAGGCACTTTCCAGCGCTGGCTACCAGATACAGAAGTGTTTACGGATATTAACATCAGCGATGAATATTTGCAGCTTGTCCTTAAACAACAGGCTGTCGTTAATGCTGGTATCACATTCACATATATCGATGAAAAAACTGGCCAAACTGAGCAGTATTGTTATGATAAAGGCATAGTTGGTTACCTTACAGAAATCAATGTGGATGATGGTTTGACAGATGTTTTCTCCTTTCAAGATGAAGGACGAGGCCGCGATAAGCAAGATCGGCCAGAATATGATGTGAAAGTTGAAGTAGCTTTCGCCTTTAACAACAAATCACCACGCATGGAATTTTATCATAACTCTAGCTACCTAGAATATGGCGGTTCACCAGAGAAAGCTTGCCGTCAGGCCTTTACCTACGCCTTTGACAAAGCCTGCAAAGAGCAAGACAAATACAAGAATAATGAGGGCAAAATAACTTTTAACGATATTGCTGATAGCCTTTTGTTGGTTACAAGCTCTTTTTCAACCAGCACTTCATATGAGAATCAGACGAAGAAAGCGATCAACAACAAATTTATTCAAGATTTCATGACTGATTTGTTGAAATCAAGATTAGAGCTTTGGTTCATCGAACAGAAAACTGTGGCTGATAAAGTATTGGAACAAGTTTTGATCAACAAACGGGCCCGTGAGAGTGCTGAAAGACAGCGAATTACCGTCAAAAGTAAGTTACAGGGCAAGGTCGATATTACTAACCGGATCAAGAAATTCATCGATTGCCGTTCCAAAGATGCAACCAAACGTGAACTTTACATCGTTGAGGGTGATTCAGCTTTAGGCTCAGTCAAATTAGGCCGCGATGCAGAATTTCAAGCTGTTATCCCTTTGCGTGGTAAAATTTTGAATTGCTTAAAAGCACAACTTACGAAGATTTTCCAAAATGACATCATCATGGACCTCATTCGTGTACTTGGCTGTGGCGTTGAATTGAAACACAAGCAGCTCAAAGGTGTTGGCGAGTTTGATCCAGATTTATTACGTTGGAACAAAATTGTTATCTGTACCGATGCCGATGTTGACGGCTTCCAGATTAGGACATTAGTTTTAGCAATGCTTTATCGTTTGGTGCCGAGCTTATTGAAATTGGGCAAAGTTTACATTGCAGAGTCACCGTTGTATGAATTGACATACACGAACAAGGCCAAAAAAGAAACTGTTACTTACTTTGCTTACGATGAGAAAGAAAAAGCCGATTTTCTAAAAGTTTTAGGCTCAAGTAATTGTAAATTGCAACGTTCAAAAGGGTTAGGTGAAAATGAGCCGGAGATGATGTGGCTGACGACAATGAACCCCGAAACTCGGCGCTTGGTACAAGTGCAGGCTGAAGATGCCGTGACAACTAAAGATTGCTTTGAATTGTTGTTAGGTGATAACTTGAATGGTCGTAAAGAGTTTATTGCTGAAGAGGGCCACAATTATCTTGATTTGTTAGATTTAGATTAGCGTTTATAGGGCAAGGATAAAGATGAAAAGACAGCATAAAGAACATACATCAGCAAAGAAGCAGCAGAGCTTGGCGGCTTTACCAGAAGAACTAAGCTATTTGGCAGATGAAGCTGGTTCAATCAGTACGGAACGCATCAGCCAGACTTTGCAAAATAACTACATGCCGTATGCCATGAGCGTAATTATTTCACGTGCAATTCCAGAAATTGACGGCTTCAAGCCCGCTCACCGTAAATTACTATATACGATGTATAAAAGTGGTCTATTGACTGGCCCAAGAAGTAAATCAGCCAATGTTGTCGGTGCTACAATGAAGTTAAATCCGCACGGCGATCAGGCAATTTACGATACATTGGTGCGTTTAACTAGAGGCAATGAAAGCTTGCTACACCCTTATATTGATTCTAAGGGTAACATGGGTAAGCAGTATTCCAAAGATATGCAATCTGCTGCTCCTCGTTATACAGAAGTTAAGTTAGACCCAATTGCTGCATTGCTATTTCGCGGAATTGATGAAGATATGGTCGATTTTGTGCCAAACTATGATGGCACGATGCAGGAACCAACTTTATTGCCTGCCGCTTTCCCAAGTGTGCTTGTGAATGCAAATCAGGGTATAGCTGTCGGTATGGCTAGCAATATCTGCTCGTTTAACTTGAAGGAAGTTTGTGAAGCTACTATTGCTTATATCGATGATCCAACATGTGATCTGTTGACTTATATGCCAGCGCCTGACTTTGCCTCTGGTGCTAATTTAATTTATGACCAAGCTAAAATGCGTGAAATTTACAATAGTGGTCGTGGTAGCTTTAAATTGCGAGCAACTTATACGATCAATAAAGCTGAAAATTGCATTGAAATTCGCAAGATACCATATACATCAACAATTGAGGGCATTATCGATAAGCTAGCTGAGCTTGTTAAGACGAATAAAATTAAAGAAATTGTCGATGTGCGTGATGAAACGGACATTAATGGTCTTTGCATTACGATTGATTACAAAAAGAGTGCTGATCCTGAGCAACTTATGCAGAAATTATTCAGCTTAAGTGAATTGGAAAATACATTCCCGTGCAATTTCAATTTGCTGATTAATGGCCGACCAGTTGTCTTAGGCATTCGCGGGATTATTTCTGAGTGGCTGGTTTTCCGCAGAAATTGTGTGAAACGTAGCCTTTTGTACAAAGAAGCTAAGTTAAAAGACAAATTGCACTTATTAGCTGCTTTGGCTGAAGTTTTGTTAGATGTCGACAAAGCCATTAAGATCATTAAAAATACGGAATTAGATAGTGAAGTTGTGCCAAATTTGGCAGCGGCCTTCAGGATTGATCAAGCGCAAGCTGAGTATGTGGCTGAGATTAAACTTAGACAATTAAACAAGGAGCATTTGCTTAAGCGCTTGGCAGAAAAAGATAAATTGCAGGCTGAATTAGCCGATATAGCAGCTACTTTAGCTTCGACGACGAAATTAGATCATTTGATTGCGCAAGAATTAAAAGAAATTGCCAAAACTTACGGTAAAGAGCGCAAAACCAAGTTAATTTCAGCCGATTCTGTTGTGACAGTGAAAGAGAGCGACTTCATTGCTGATTTCAATTTGAAAGCTTTCTTAACTCGTGACGGTTACCTGAAGAAGATAGCTTTAACATCTTTGAGAAGTACGGCTGAATTAAAGCTGAAGGATAATGATGCCATCATTGGCATGATGGAAGGTAGCAACAAGCAGGAAGTTTTGTTGTTCAGCTCTTTAGGCAATTTATATAAGCTGAAATTAGCCGATTTGAATGATGACAAACCTTCAGACTGGGGTACGTATCTGCCAAATTTGCTTGATTTAGCCAGTGATGAAAAAATTGTCGGCTTGGTTATCACGAGTGATTATCAGGGCGAAATAGCCGTTGCCTATGCTGATGGACGTGTCAGCCGGGCTGATTTGAGCAACTATGAAACTAAACAGAATCGTAAAAAGCTCGTTAAAGCTGTAAGCAGTCACAGTCCTGTTGTGGCAGTTTATTATTTAACAGACGAAATGTTAAATGATCCTGCAACAAGTGACTTTATCATGATTAGCGATCAGCAGAGAGCTATTTTGTTTAACATCAATTTGGTCAACAAAAAAACAACTAGAAGCAATCGCGGCGATCAGGTGCTTAAATTGAAAAAGCAGGCCAAGGTGATCAGCTTCTTGCCATTAAGTTCAATGAGTGATCCTAGTGAGTGGCAACGGCATAGAAGCTTAAAGTTATGTACGACAGGCATTACGCTGAAGAGTGCTGACTTAGGCGAGAGGCAAGTGACGTTATTTAAGTAGTTTTGTAGAGATGGGCGTATCTATTATCCCCGGTGTTGTAATCATCTGTACCATTGTTACAATTCTTACGAAAGGACCGTCAGCAGGCGGTATTTACACAGGAGCTGCCAATGAAGGCATTGCTTTTTTGCCATGGCCAGGTGATAAATTGAGGTTTATCATAAATCCACTATTTGGCTTTAGTGCACCTGAGGCGATAGCGGTGCCAATTACAGCACTAGGTTCTACAGGCGCAGCAATAGCAGCAGTTGCCAAAATGGCTGAGGTGGGCGAGTTAATGCTAATGGTATTGCCGTATTCACAGCTATTTGTATGTGTTGGAGCAGTTATATTTCTACACAAATTGCATGATGGATGCCTTGGGTACAAAAGAGGCGACTGGCAAAGCTCTAATTAGCCATACCATCGGCGGTCTTGTTGCCGGAATTTCAGCGCATATAATTTGTTTGATTCTAAATTTTTAGTTAGTTGCTTCATTTGCTGATTGGCTATAAACATATATCTTTACGGCTAAGTAATATGTGTCTATTTTTCATGCTTGGGAAAAATGATAATTTATAACATTTTGTTTTGACAAATTATTAGTAGGGGTCTAAAATAGTTAATGCAAACGGTTGCATAAAAACATTGCTATTATGCATAAACCAAGCCAGTTTGTTCGCTAAATGATTTTAGCTGGGATTAAAGTATATGTCTGCAAGCATTAGAGATGTAGCTAAATTAGCCAAAGTTTCGCCTTCAACAGTTTCAAGGGTGCTGAATCACAGCGCTCAAATTTCTGCAGAAACTATCAAAGCAGTAGAAGCAGCTGTGATAAAACTTAATTATGTACCTAATGAATTTGCACGTACTTTTGCTACTGGCAAGGTCAAGATAATAGCTTTAGCTATAGATTCAACTAAGTTGGAAAGTTATGCTAACAATTTCTTCAATGCTACAATTTTTGGCATTGAGCGGACAGCACACGCGAAGCAACACAATTTATTGATTATTAATTGTACAGATTCAAGTGAAGATATGGAAAATCTTGAACGATTAATTTTAGGCAAAAAAATCGCCGGCCTAATTTTGCCAGAGGCTTTAATTAGCCGGAATTTGGCTAACAAACTGGCGCAATATGCTTTCCCTTACGTTGTGCTTGGTAGTAATGATACTGAGTATACTAAGCAAATTAACTGGGTTGATATTAATAACGTTCAAGCTGGAGCTTATGCAGTTCGCCATCTTTACCAACAAGGTTATACACGTTTAGCCTTTATCAGCAATTGTGACAAGGAGTTTTTTAATCAGGCTCGTCTAAAAGGCTTTAGTGAGGAATGTATCCGTCATGGAATTAGGGCAGAGCGGAATTATATTAAGCAGTCGGTCAATACGTTAAGAGATGCAAGACAAGTATTAAGTGCTTGGTTGGGCTCAAGTACGAGACCAGATGCAATTGTTTGCAGTTCTGATAAGTTGGCTATTACTACGTTACGAATGGCCAAAAGCTTAGGCTTGCTTGTGCCTAGGGATTTGGGCGTTTTTTGCTATGACAATACAGAATTAACCCAATTTTATGAGCCAGCAGTTAGCTGCCTAGAGATTGATACATACGACTTAGGAGTTAAGGCAGCGGAATTGTTGTTTAAGCAACTTGCTAAAGCCAAATCTAAGGCTAAGGGCGAGAGCAAGATAGAACATATTCTATTAGATAGTGCAGTTTGTCCACGTTTATCGACACAGAAAATAAAATAAGTAATGAGGCATAAAATGAATCTAGCAGCAATTTTTCATAAAGCGACTGATAGCTATATTTATCCACTTGATCGTGAGAAAATCTGTTTACGGCTGTTTACCAGCCAAGATATTAGTCGAGTAGAATTATTTTATTGGGAACGTTCTAACGGTGACCCGACACAAGTTAAACGCAAAGTCATGACGAATTATTTGAATGATAAAGAGCATAAATGCTTTCAAGCAAATATCCAATTTGCGCCGTTAGCAAGTTACTTACGCTATTGTTTCATGGTTTCTAGCTCTGATGAAACGGTATACTTTTCAGCCAATGGCTTTGTAAATTGCTTTGATTTAGCTCTTGTTACGGAAAGTAAGAATTATTTTGAATTTTTATGGCCTAACAGTTTGGACTTTGTCAACTATTCTGTGCCAAGCTGGGCTAGCGAACAGGTTTATTATCAAATCTTTCCCGAACGTTTTTATAATGGTAATTCGCAGCTTTCACCTAAGACGGTTGTGAAATGGGGATCTAAACCAAGCCGCAGTAATTTCATGGGTGGCGATTTAGTTGGTATCGATAGCAAATTAGACTATATTAGCAATCTAGGTTGTACTTGCCTTTATTTAACCCCGATTTTTAAGGCTTTTTCTAATCACAAATACGATACGATAGACTATTTCACGATAGATCCTGAGTTCGGTACGCAGGCTGATTTTAGAAGATTGGTTGAACATGCGCATGAGCTTGGAATCAAAATAATATTGGATGCTGTATTTAACCATTGCGGTTATGAATTTCCTTATTTTCAGGATGTCCTGAAAAATGGTGCTGCTTCACCTTATGCCAACTGGTTTACAGCTTATACTTATCCTTTGACTAGCGAGCCACTTAATTATGACTGTGTTGGTCATTATAAATATATGCCTAAATTCAATCATGCTAATTTAGACGTGCAGAATTATTTGATTAGGGTTGCGTTGTATTGGTGCCGTGAATTTAAAATTGACGGTTGGCGCTTCGATGTTGCAGATGAGCTACCAATTACTTTTATCGATAAGTTGAGCCAAGCTCTGAAAGCGGAAAATGCTGAACTACTTTTGTTAGGCGAAACATGGAGTGATGCAACAGAACTATTATCCGGTAAACGCCTAGATAGCGCTATGAATTATGTGTTCCGCGATGCCGTTACAGCATGGTTGGCTAAACGTACACTTACAGCAGTAGAATTTGATGAGCGAATTAATAAGATGCTGATGCTATATCCGTATGAAATTTGTTTGCGCATGTACAATTTAATTGATAGTCATGATACTGAACGCTTCCTTTATCAGTCTGACAACAATGTGACTTGTTTACGTTTAGCAGTTTTTCTACAGATGACTTTGCCAGGTTGCCCAGCTATTTTTTATGGAGATGAGCTAGAAGTATCTGGTGCTAATGATCCTGATTGCCGCCAAGCTATGCCGTGGCAGAGATATGAAAAAGAAAATGTAACTTTTAATTGGTATAAACAATTGATTAGTTTATACAAAAATAATCTTGCTTTAATGCGAGGCGATTTCAAAACCGTTTATTGTTCGGAAGAAGCTAATTGTTATGCCTTTTTGCGTTCGTATGCTGATGAAGCTCTTTTGTGTTTGATTAATGCTAGCGAACAGAGTAGCAAATTTAAGCTAGAACTAGACAATTATAAGCAAACAAGGCCGATTTTAACCGCTGATGCTGAAACTGGTGAGATTAGAGTAACAAGCCTTGCAGAAGAAGCGGTAACTGATGTGAAAACAGGTGTTTTACTTTGTGAAATGCCGGCAAATAGTGTGAAAGTAATAAGTTTAGAAAGGTAGGTATGACATATGAAATGTCTAACCACAAGAAGAAATCTAGCACTGATTAGTGCAGCAAGCCTCATGTTGACGGCATTAAGTGCTTGCAGCTCTAAACAAGTGCCAGACAGCAAAACTAATAATACGCTAGTTCAGACAACTAGTGCAAGTCAGGCAACGAGTTCTGAAGCTAAACCAGCTGGAAAGACTGTTACCTTAAATTTTTGGCACCATTACAGTGCGCAATCTAAAGAGAACGAAACATTGATGAATGTCTTGATTCCTGAATTTGAGAAAGAAAATCCAGGTTACAAGATAAATGCAGTTTCACATGACTGGGCAGGCTTGCATGATAAATTGTTAATTAGTGCAAGTTCAAAGACTCTACCAGACGTGGCTCGCCTAGATATAGCGTGGGTACCTGAATTACAAAAGCTTAATGTTTTAGCTCCTATTGACAAAGAACAAGTTGATTTCAAGCAAGTAAAGGATAGTTTGTTAGAAAGTGCTATAAGCACAGGCAAAATTAAAGATAATTACTATGCTTTAACGTTGAACACCAATACAAAGATTTTGTTTTACAACGTTGAGGCTTTAGAAAAAGCTCAGGTTAAGGCACCTGCAACTATGGCCGAACTAGTTACAGCAGCAGCTAAATTATCTGGTAAAAACGCAAACGGTCAACAAGTTTGGGCTTTGAATGAACCAGCATTATCTGGATGGAACGTTTTACCTTGGATTTGGAGCAATGGCGGTGATATTTGCGATGCAAATAATACTAAGGCTAGCGGCATATTGAATGGACCAGCTACTGTAAAGGCTGTGCAAATGCTCAAGGACCTTTATGCTAACAAACAATTTACTGGTTTCAATAGCGGTGATATTCCTATGACTGATGGATTTGGTACAGGTCGTTATCTAATGTTATTGGAAGGACCATGGAAAACAGCTGAATTAAAGGGAGCATATCCGGATTTTAAGTATGCTACATGTCCAATTCCTAAGGGCGAAAAAGGATCCGTTTCTGTATTAGGCGGTGAAGATATTGCCATGTTCAATACTGCTAATAAAGAGGGTGCTTGGAAGTTTATGAAATTTATGACTAGCGAATTTGCGCAAACCGAGATGGCTAAATGCGGCCAAATTCCTGTAAATAATAAAGTTCTTGCCAGTGACGTAGTTAAACAAGCTGATTATGCACCATTCTTAGAGGCTCTAAAAACAGCTAAAGCACGTCCACAAGTTGCAACATGGACAGAAATTGATAATGCTTTGCAGAGTACAATGACAGCCATTATTAAAGATGGACAAGATGTACAGAGCAGCCTTGATCAATTAGCTAAGCAGGTAGATGAATTATTAGCTAAGTAAATGTGACTATTTAATTTGCGAATGGGAGTTTATCTCCCATTCGTTCTTAGCTAGGATGGGGGTTCTTAAAATGGGTAAATTAAATAAGGAAAAATGGCAGGTTCTTTCCTTACTTTTACCAGGTATTTTAGTGTTTGTCTTATTTACAATTTATCCTATATTGAAATTACTATTTATGAGTTTCTATACATGGGATTTTTCAAGTATGGGTACTAATTTTTGCGGCTTGAAAAATTATTTTAATGTCCTAAGTGATAAGAACTTTCAAGTAGCTTTTATGAATACACTGATTTATACGATTACAACTGTACCTGGTCAAATGATTATCGGCTTGCTAGTGGCAACGTTTATACATGCAATTCCTAAATTGCAAATTAGTTTCAGAATAATGTACTACTTGCCAGTTATTACATCGTGGGTTATCGTTTCGCTCGTTTTTCGCTATATTTTTAACACCGAAGGCATGCTGAACTATGTATTGACGAATATTTTACATTGGTCAGCAGAGAATATAGCTTGGCTAGATACACGTTCAGGGGCCTTGTTTGTTTTAATTATCTTGGGCATTTGGAAAGGCATTGGCTGGAATATGGTAATTTTTCTAGCTGCTTTGCAAAGTGTTAGTAAAGAACTTTACGAATCGGCCGAGATGGATGGTTGTGGTAGTATTGCCAAGTTCTTTTATATTACCCTGCCTTGTATCAAATCAACTATATTTTTCGTGCTTGTTATGTTGACAATTGGCGGCTTTAACTCATTTACGTCGATTAAATTAATCACGAATGGCAATCCTATGCACCAAACTGAAACGGTTCTAACTTGGATGTATTATAAGGCCTTTAATGCTGGAGATTTCTCTTATGCAGCTGCCTTATCTTTCATTGTTGCCATAACATTGATGCTTTTAGCTATTTTGCAGTTTAAGTTTATGCAGCAAGATAAAGCGAAAAATTAAGGAGTAAGATATGCTAAATAATAAATCGAATAAGTTGGTTAAGCATATTTGCATGTATGGCTTATTGATAATTGGCGCAATTATTTCGTTATTGCCGATGCTGTATATGATTAGCACGTCGTTGCGTCCGAATGGTGCGCTATATGAATATCCACCACGTTTTTTACCACGCTTGAAAGAAATAACTTTTGCTAACTATACTTTTATCTTTAGTCAAGAGAAATTCTATCGTAATTTCTTAAACAGTTTAGTTGTGGCAGTACTGACGGTTACTTTGGCTGCATTTATTTCGACAGCTTTAGCTTTTTGTCTTGCTAGATTTAAATTTTGGGGTCGTAAAATTTTGTTTGCTTTAGTTATTGCTACCATGATTATTCCGGGTACAACCTTGATAATTACCCAGTATCAGTTGGCTAATACCTTTAATTTAACTAATAAACTGTTAGGTTTGGTACCATTTTACGTTGCATGGGTAATACCATTTTCAACGTTTATGATTAAAAATTATATTGAGACAATTCCGAGAGATTTTGATGAGGCAGTTTATGTAGATGGTGGTAGTGTGTATACAGTTTTCTTTAAAATTGTTGTACCTTTAGCAAGTCCTGCCATTGCCACAGTCAGCATCTTTAACTTTTTGACAGCTTGGGATGAATATCAGTGGGCGCTGACGGTAATCAACGATAATGTTAAACGCACATTACCTATTGCTATATCTGGTTTCTTTGGCCAACATCAGTTCACGCAATGGGGATACGTGTTTGCCATGTCTGTATCAAGCTTAATACCAGTCATAATAGTTTTCATCAGTATGCAAAAGTATTTCGTGTCTGGTTTACAAACAGGCGGTGTAAAAGGCTAACTCACAGATTAAATTAGCTATAATTTTTGAAACAGCAGGCTGCCAATCGGCAACTTGCTGTTTTTATGTTTGAACTCAAAATTTAGCTTTGAAAAAGATAATATGAGTCGGCTTTAGGTGGCAAATGGTATATACTAGTTAGAGATGAAGTTCATTGAGGAGGGCTAAGTAAAATTCACAAATGGAGATTGGCTCACTAACAAGCTTAGATAGCTGAGTGATCGAATCTGCAAGCTTATTAATTCAATAGAAAGTCTCTTGGCAATAAGAGGGTGTGTTAGCATGAACAACGAAAAGCTCACAGACAACGTCAGTTACGACAATATTTTAGAAATTATTCGCAGCGATCTACCGCTCATAGAAATTCGCCATCGCTTAGATGACTTCCATGATCGAGATATCGCTGATGTTTTACAGGACCTGAATGACGAAGAACGAGAAGAACTGTTCAAAGCCTTGGGCATTGAACGCTTTTCTGATGTCTTTTCGTACTTAGAAGATGGTGCTGAAGAAATTCAACATATGCCTTTGGCTGATGCGGCTGAAATTCTCGCCAACATGGATTCCGATGATGCGGTTGATATTCTTGATAAGATCGAGGATTCAAGCGTCCGCGAGAAATTAGTCGCCATGATGGGTGACAAGGCTTCTAAGAACGTTAAGTTAATTAGTTCTTATGAGGAAGATACGATTGGTAACATGATGACGACCAATTATATCTTGATCCAAAATGACTTGTCAGTTAAAGCTGCGATGCGGCAACTCATTAGTCAAGCTGAAGACAATGACAATGTCAGTACAATTTACGTCAAAGACAAAGATGGCAAATATTACGGTGCTATCGATTTGCGTAATTTGATCCGCGCTAGAGAAAATACCGTACTTGAAAGCATCATACAGTGTAATTATCCATTCTTAAGAGTTGATGAAAACATCACAGAATGTATTGAAGATATCAAAGATTATTCAGAAGACTCTATACCTGTCTTGAACCAAAAAGATGAGATTGTCGGTGTTATCACAGCTCAAGATGTGATTGAAGCTGTCGATGATGAGATGAGCGAAGATTATGCTAAGTTAGCTGGTTTGACGGCAGAAGAAGAGGACCATCAGCCGATATTTAAAAGTGCTATGCAGCGCTTACCTTGGTTGATTCTTTTGCTATTCTTAGGTATGGGCGTTTCAGGTGTCGTAGGTATCTTTGAAAAAATTGTCATGAAACTGGCCATTATTGTAAGCTTCCAATCACTTGTTTTGGATATGGCTGGTAACGTTGGCACGCAATCTTTGGCTGTCACGATTCGTATTTTGATGGATAAGGATATTTCAGGCAAAGAGAAGTTACTATTTATGTTGAAAGAGCTTGAGATTGGTGCGATCAACGGCTTAATTTTAGGCGGTATGGCGCTGTTTGCAGTTACAGTTTATCTTTGCTTGTTCAAAGGCTATCTATTTGCCGCCGCTGCTTCAATTGCTGCCTGTGTTGGTATTTCACTCTGTATAGCAATGCTAGTTTCTGGCTTGATTGGCGCTTTAATACCTATCTTCTTTGATAAGATTCACGTCGATCCAGCTGTTGCTTCAGGTCCACTGATCACCACAATCAATGACCTTGTTGCTGTTATAACTTATTATGGTCTAGCTGCTATTTTCTTGTTGGAGCATGTGTTCTAATTTGGCCAAATGGCTGGCTTAGTTACAGGAAGACTTAGTTATAAGTAGAGCTTAGTTATAAGAGGGGACTTTAGAGTTTCCTCTTTTTGTTGCTTTATTTTTAGCTTTTATAAGTGAATATAGTAGTTATATCTAGGTGTGGCAGATAGTGAGAAGTAGAAGAGTTGTTAGCGTGGAGATTTAGGGAGTAGTGCTTACTCTAGCAGATCCATCTAGGCGGAAACAAGCAAACAAAAAGCTCAAGTTAATGCTTGAGCTTCTTAATTGCTTGTCTTAGAATTATTATTCCTTAGGCGTAGAAGCTGCATCCTTCTTCTTACCTAAATTAAGGAAGCTTAACTTCGTTTCGGAAATTATGGTAGCCATGAAGACTAAGGCAAACCCTAAAATCACTAATGGTGTGATAGCTTCCATCCCGAAGATAGCCGGAAAGATTAAGCCGAAAATTGATTCGGTGCTGAGAAAAATAGCTGCAGTTGAAGGGTCGGTATATTTTTGACCAATACCTTGTAATATTAAAGCCAAGATTGTGCAAGCTATACCTAAGTAGATAACACTACCGATGACTTTGAAATTCATAATATTAGCTGTGATTTCCTCTTGAATAGCAAAACGGCAGATCCATGCTTCAATTGCAGCAGTGAAGAACTGAACTGTTGTCAAAACAAATGGGTCAATATCTTTCGTATATTTACCTATAATTATTATGTAGAGTGCAAAGAGCATGCCGCTAAATAGAGCAATTCCGTCGCCTAACAAGACAGAAGAAGCGCTTAATTGCGTTTGAATATCTGCAACATTACTACCTGTCATGCCAATCAAACTAGCGCCGGCAAAGCAGCAAATTGATGCGATGATATTGTAACGATCTAATTTACTTTTCATGATCAAATAAGCCAAAAATGGTACTAATACGCAATAAGTCGTATTGAGAAAAGCAGCTCGACCAGGTGTAGTGAAGTTAATGCTGAATGTCTGCAAAGCATAGGAAGAATAGAGGAAAGTACCGCAGATAAAACCAACGATAGCGTCTTTTAGCTTTAAGTTCTTCAAGCGCTTCCAAAAGATGATAGCCGTGATAGGGGCAGCAATTGTGAAACGCAAAGCTAAAAGTGTATTGGTTGGAATGTCATCGATCGCAAACTTAGCAAAGGTCAAAGACGTACCCCATAAAATAGCTGTCGTTAAGAGCGCTAATCTAGGTAAGAGGTAGGCCCAGGAACTACTTTGGTGTTTTAAATTTGTGTCCATATTAGTCATCCCAATCTGTTGGATTTTCTTTTAGTGTATCACTAGATAAGCGATTCTCACAAGTTAAAAGCACCTAAAACACTAAATGGTGTAAATAGACAGATCTGATTTGAAAACTTAATTATAAGCAAAAAATACACTATATGTTTATGCTTTGCTTGCAATTAACCTTTCTTCACTGCCTAAACTTTGCTAAAATAAGCTAAGCTAAATAGCGGCGGAGGAGAAAATGCTTAAAAATAATAACAAGCAGCAAGCTGAAAAAAATCAGCAAGAAGTCAAACCTGAAGATTTGTCCGAAACGAAAGCTTTCTTGCAAATTCAGCAAACTGAGCCGAAAAATGATGATTTACAAGCAACACAGGCATTAACTGATATAGCTAGTAGAAAGTTGGATAGCAATCTAAATAACGTAAACGAAAACGCAACCCAAAGTAGTACAGCTGTCAATTCTGAATTCAATAGTATGGTTTTGCAACAGACAGCTTTAGAGCAAGAATATCAAAGCGCCTTGCAAAATTTATCGCCTGAAGAGATAAAAGAGGCGAAAGAATTGAGCATAAATTTAGAGAAGAGCATGAAAAAAAGGGTAAAAGGACGTCCAATTAGGGCGGCATATTCATTACCGATGCTTTCAGCTTTGTCTAAGGGCTTTTTCAAAGTCGTCAAATTAGGCTTAGTCTTGGTCTTAGCGCTAGTCATCTTTTTAGGTTCGATTGGTTTGGGCATTGTCACTGGATATGTTGCTACCACTGAACCTGTTTCATCAGCTTTACTTGCTAGAGGTGCGCAAACTTCGTATTTCTACGATAAGGATGGGAATGAGATTAGTAAGCAGACTGGTGCGCAAAACATTGACCGTGACTATGTATCACTGAGTGAAGTGGCAGATACTTATATTGCTAAGGCCTTTATCGCTATTGAAGATCAGCGCTTTGCAAGTAATATCGGTATTGACCCTAGACGTATTTTGTCAGCTGTTGCTGGCTTCATCTTCAATTTTGAAAATAGCCATGGCGGTTCGACAATTGCCCAACAGACTGTCAAATTGTTGACAGGCGATGATCGTACGAGTGCTCAGCGTAAAGTCCAAGAATGGTATCGTGCTATTAGATTAACGCAAGAATTAGGCAAATCAAAGATTATGGAAAACTACCTAAACTTGGTACCTATGGCCAACTCGTTCTATGGTATTAAGAGTGCGGCACGGGCTTATTTTGACAAAGATGCTAAAGACTTGAATTTAGCTGAATGTGCGCTTTTAGCTGGTATTCCTAAGAGTCCATCTACATACAATCCGTTCCGTGAAAGTGGTAGACGCAATGTTTTGAGACGCCAAAGACAAGTGCTGCTTAAGATGTTTGAGCAAGGCTTTATCAGCGCAGAAGAATACAAAGATGCGTTAAATACAGAGATTGTATTTAGTCAGAATAAGAGCACTAATGCAAATTATTCTGTTAATACTTATTATGTCGAATATGCGTATCAGCAGGTAGTTAGGGCCTTGCAACAAGAAAAGGGCTATTCCTTAGAATTAGCACAACGCTTGGTAGGCTCTGGCGGCTTAAGAATTTACACATATTTTGATCCTAAAATTCAAAATGAAATAGATGAGAGCTTTAATACCGAAAAACTTTTCCAAAAAAATCCGAAAGCTTTTGCTAATGAGCCTGAAAAACCACAAGCTGGTATGGCTGTTATTGAAGTTGGGACAGGGCGTATCGTTGGTTTAGGAGGTGGCTTTGGTGTTAAGACTGGTAACTTTTATCTCAACCGTGCAACTGACATTCGCAGACAGCCAGGTTCTGCCATCAAACCAGTAGCAGTCTTCGCCCCAGCTGTAGAAGAAGGCCTAATTACAGGTGCATCGATGGTGGTTGATGAGCCTGTGTTTATGAACAAGGATAATCCAACTGAGGAGTGGCCAAACAACGTCGATCGTCAGCATCGTGGACCAATGACAGTTCGCCATGCTCTTAAACAATCTAACAACGTTGTGGCTGTCAAAGTATTGAATCAGTTGACTGTGCCGAAAGCCAAAGAATATTTACACATGCAAGGTATGGAGTTGAAAGATGACCAGTCTTGGTTGTCATTAGCTCTAGGTGCTTTGACATACGGTGTAAGCCCACTTGAAATGGCAACTGCTTATCACGTCTTAGCTAATGCTGGACAGTACATTGAGCCAACTTGCTTCAGTAAAGTTGTTGATGCTGAAGATAATGTTGTTCTTGAAGTTAAACCAAGAACCCAACAAGTGTACAGTCCAGCTACGACTTATATGATTACGAAAATGTTGGAAGGCTATTTCCAGGGCGCTATTTCAGCTAATGATACAGCTGGTTTGGCTTACTTGTGGAATGTCCGTGGGATTCAAAATGGACAGGGCCAGGCAATTCCAGTAGCTGCTAAAACTGGTACGACAGATGCAATCGTTGACCGTTGGTTCTGCGGCTACACGCCATATTATGCTGCTGCTACTTGGTATGGCTTTGATAACCGCCTCAAAACAACTGAAATTTCGGAAGCGGATAATGGTAATGTCGTTTACATTTGGCAAGATGTAATGAACCGTATTCATAAAGATAAAGCACCGAAAGGTTGGATCAAGCCAGATAATATTGTGGCGCATACAATTTCAACCATCACAGGTAAATTAGCAAGTGAATCTGAAGTTGCAAGTAATTATGCTGAACAAGAATTCTTCGTCAAAGGCTCGAAGTTGGAACCAACGACAGTTTCAAGTGAGGAAGATTTGGAGAGCTACTATGACGCTCTTGATAAGATTTATCCTGGCGATTATTGGGATACTGATGATGAGAAAGAGTCTGATTCAGATGAGGATTATGAAGAGGTGCTTGTAGATGGCGAAGTTAAGCGTGTGCCTAAGAAGAAAAAGCGTGGCTTAAGAGGCTTGAGACGTCGCCACAAGCGAGAAGAAGAGCCTGAGGATAAAGAGACAGAGACAACAAGTGATAGTAACAGTGGGCAACACGATGACAGCTGGCAGATTAACAACTAAAAGTGTGCTTGCGCTCGATTGAACGAGGTGAACTATGACAGTTGAAAGTGGCAAAAGACAAGATTATATTGATTGGGACGAGTATTTTATGGCTGTGGCTGCTTTAGCAGCTAAGCGTAGTAAAGATCCGCATACACAAGTGGGCGCTTGTATCGTTAATGAACAAAATAAAATTGTTTCAACTGGCTACAACGGCTTCCCACTTGGTTGCAGCGATGATGAATTTCCATGGCAACGTGATGGTGACTTTAGTATGACCAAATATGCCTATGTTTGTCATGCCGAACTAAATGCAATTTTGAACAATTCTGGCCAAAATTTAAAAGCTTGTCGCATTTACGTTGTGCTTTTCCCGTGCAATGAATGTGCAAAGGCAATTATTCAGACAGGCATCAAGGAAGTGATTTATCTGTCAGACAAGTATGCCAAATCGCCTAATATGCAAGCTTCTAGACGAATGTTAGAAGCAGCTTCTGTTAAAATGCGTCAGTTAAAAGTAAAGCACAAATCTTTGACGGTGAATTTAGATGCTGAAGCGTGCGAATAAAAGCGTTGTGCCTGAAATATATAAGCATTTAACGAGGATTAAAGCAGCATATCAGGCTGTCCCTAAAAGCGGTTTAAGCGTAGAGCAAGTTAGTAAGCGCGAAGCGACAGGCCAGATTAATGTCTGCAAAAATCCTAATAGCACTTCAGTTGGAACTATAATTTGGCGCAATGTTTTTAACGTCTTTAATATTGTCAATTTTCTATTGGCTTTTTTCATTTTGTGGGCAGCTAGTTATGATATAGCTTACCTAAAAAATGGCTTGTTCATGGGTGTTGTCTTGAGCAATTTACTAATTGCACTCAGTCAAGAATTAAAGGCTAAACGGATATTAGATAAGCTATCGATTTTACTTAATCTGAATGTAACGGTTATAAGAGATGGCAAAGCCAAAGAGATTAGTAGTGATAAGTTGCTTGTTAACGATATTTTCCAAGTTAAAAGTGGTTTACAGTTGCCCGTTGATGGCATAGTTGTTGAGAGCCAAGGCTTAACTGTTGATGAATCACTTTTGACAGGTGAATCGGTAGCTGTCACTAAGCAAGCTCACGATTATATATTTGCAGGTTCTAACTGTACAGGTGGCTCTGCGCTTGTCCAAGCTTGTTTGGTTGGAAAAGATTCGTTCGCTAACCAAATTACGTTACAGGCTAAGAAAGTAAAAGGCGAGAAATCTGAGCTTCGCTTGGGCTTAAGCCGCCTAATTGCTATTTTAGCTAGTTTGATTTTACCGCTTGGCCTTATTTTGTTTTACAAAAACTATCTGCAAAATATTGATTTAGCTAAAAACTTAGTTTTGACCGTAGCAACTGTCATAGGCATGATACCTGAGGGCTTGATTCTATTGAGTGAGGTGGCATTTGCCGTAGCAACCATGAAGTTAGCCAAAGTTGATTGCTTGGTTCAACATGTATCGGCGGTTGAAATGCTAGCACGTACAGATGTTTTATGCTTGGACAAAACCGGCACAATTACAACTGGCGCGATGCAATTAATTGAATTAGTTCCTTTAGAAATTCCACAACAATTAGCCACTTTTGATTTGGCTGCCTTAACTAAGTATTTGCTTATTTCTAATGATAGCGACAATCAGACAGCTAAAGCTTTACTTAAAGCTTGGTCTAAGATTGATTGTAGGCAGGTGGAAGCGAAATTAGGTCAAGCTATCATGAAGCAGCCTTTTAATTCGGCTAGGAAATATCAAGCTTTAAAATTTGCCTTGGGGACGTTTTATATCGGTGCAACTGAATTTATCTATTTAAATCAGGCAATACCAGCTAGCTTAACTCAAAAAATATCAACATACAGTCAGGCGGCATATCGGGTCTTACTTGTGGCATATAAGCCGAATGCAACAAGTGAAATTGTGCCATTAGCGCTCCTTTTACTGACAGATGAAATTCGGCAAACGGCTAAACAGACGTTTGATTATTTTCGCAAGCAGGGTGTAGATATTAAGATAATATCTGGCGACAATCCAGAAACGTTAAGTGCAATTTCCAAACAAGCTGGCTTGGTTGAAAATGCAAAATACATTGATTTGAGCAAGCTCTCTAAAGTAGCTGATTATACAAAGTTAGTCAATGAATATCAGCTGTTTGGGCGGGTAAGTCCAGCTCAAAAAGAGTGCTTGGTCGAGGCTTTGCAAGCGACAGGCCATGTTGTAACAATGACAGGCGATGGTGTTAATGATGTGCCAGCTTTGAAAAAAGCTGATTGTGCCGTAGCTATGCGTTCCGGTAGTGATGCTTGTCGTAAGAGCGCAGATTTAGTTTTGCTAAATAATGATTTCGCCGTCTTAATTCAAGCTGTTTATGAAGGTAGACGCGTGATTAACAATATTAAGTTAGTAGCAAGCCTTTTCTTGAACAAAACCATCTATGCCTCGCTGATGGCTGTGTTTTATCTGTTCAGCCGTAAACTTTATCCGCTTTATCCAATTCAACTGACTTTGCTTTCAACTTTGACGATAGGTATACCTGGTTTCTGTTTGACATTAAAGGCGAACAAAGAGCGTCTAACAGGGCATTTTTGGCGTGATGTTTTGAGTAGCGCTGGCCTTACAGCAACTGTCAGTTTGATTTTACTTGTTAGTGCCGAATTATTATTAACTGGCAACGCATTTTACATTAAATGGCGGCAAATTTATATCTTACTTAGTTTAGCAGCACCTGCCTTTGCTTTATTAGTTTACAAAGCTCAGCCGTTAGATAAGCTGAAATTGGGCTTGGCTATAACGTTAGGCCTTGCTTTTAGCTTAGCGATAATTTACTTACCAAACTTGTTTAGCTTGCCAGTTTTGAATTTATTTGACATCATGTATTGTGGCTTATGGTTTAGCTTAGTTTACTTGTTGACTAGGTTCGTGTTAAAATTAATGCCAATTTTTACTAAATATTTGTCTTAGCAGTCATAGACGCTTGGACGTAGAGAAGAGATGAAGATGGAAAAGATTATTTTGACTGGTGATCGTCCGACTGGACGCTTGCACGTTGGCCATTATGTTGGTTCTTTGCGTAGAAGAGTGGAATTGCAGAATGAGCTTGATATTAAGAAAATGTATGTCATGATTGCTGATACTCAAGCTTTAACTGATAATGCAAAAAATCCGAGCAAGATTCGTGATAACGTGCTAGAAGTAGCATTAGATTATCTAGCTTGCGGACTTGATCCCAAAAAGATAAATTTCTTCGTACAATCTATGATCCCTGAACTTTGTGAGCTCACAATGTATTACATGAATTTGGTCACAGTTGCCCGTTTGCAACGTAATCCAACGGTTAAGAGTGAAATTCAAATGCGTGATTTTGCTGCCACAATTCCAAGCGGTTTCTTGAATTATCCAGTCAGTCAGGCGGCTGATATCACGGCTTTTAAGGCCAACATTATTCCTGTTGGTGAAGATCAGTTGCCTATGATTGAGCAATGTCAGGAAATTGTAGCTAAATTTAATAATATATATGGTGAGGTGCTGGTAAATCCTAGGGCTGTATTACCAGAAAAGTCTGTCTGTAACCGTTTACCTGGTATCGATGGCAAAGCTAAGATGAGTAAGTCACTTGGCAATTGCATTTATTTATCTGATGAACCAGAAGAATTAAAGACAAAAGTTATGTCTATGTTCACTGATCCTAAGCATTTACGGGTAAGTGATCCTGGTGAAGTTGAAGGCAACCCTGTCTTTACTTATTTGCGAGCTTTTGCGACAGATGAGCATTTCTTAGAATTCTGTCCTGATTATAAGAATTTGGCTGAGATGGAAGAACATTATACTAGAGGTGGCCTTGGTGATGTCAAAGTCAAGCGCTTCTTGTTAGCCGTTTTGGAATCTACACTCAAGCCAATTCGTGAACGCCGCAAAGAATTAGCGAAGAACCTTGACTATGTCTATGACGTTCTGAAAACAGGTTCCTTGCAAGCGGAAGAAGCTGCTAGCAAGACATTGGCTGAAGTTAGAGCTGCGATGAAAATTAATTATTTTGATGGCTCTGATTTCTTGGATGAACAGAAAGTTAGATTTAGTGCGAAATAATAAGTAGCAAGTTTTATTTTCTAAGCCTGAACTTGAATGTTTAGGCTTATTTTTATATGTAAAATAAAATTCATTAGAGGCGTAAGTAAAAATAAATAATATTTAACAAGTATAAAGCAAATAATTGCTGGACTATATATTGATTCATTTGACCAAAAACCTGCCAAATTTGCAAATCTAGTAATTTTGTGGCAAAATATATGCATGAGTAGCGACAAAAGTCGCGCGATGGTTGCTTGCAAGACGGGCAGAAATTTTTATTTGCTTTGTGACTTCGCAAGTAGTTTTTATCTGATACTGATTTGGGCGATTCAAAGCGCTACGTTGATCCTGATGTAGGTTGACGGCAGAGAAAAAGTTCAAACGAGGCAGAGTTTTTACAAGAAAAAATCAGCAAACAAATATCATCAACCACCATCCAAAGAACTGGAGACCTAGCTTTTAATAGCTTAGGTGACTTTAAGCTTTGTTAAGGTGCCGGTCTCTAATACCGTAACTGGTAAGAGGTGTTATATGCTGAAGTTTTTTAAACGTCATTTGGGCCTGAACAAGGTTTCTTTTTTGAGCCTATTTTTGGGCTGTACCATCATGGCCTTTGCAATGGTTAATGTTGATATGCAGGCCAAAATAACTGAAGGAGGTATGCTGGGATTATCGTTACTAGTGTCCCATTTTACGGGAATTGAGCCATCTTATTGTGGCTTGTTTATAGACGGTACAATTTATTTATTAGCCTTTTCTTTCTTAGGTGCCGCCTTTATAAAAAAAGCTTTATTTTCTGCATGCTTATATGCTTTAATGCTGAAAGTATTTTTGGCAATCGGACCAATTTTACCAAGTCTAGAAAATATGCCAGCTTTGGCAGCTTTGGTCGGAGGCTTAGGTATCGGTGTTGGCTGTTCATTAGTCGTTCTTTTAGGCTTTGCAACGAGTGGTGATGATGCTTTCGTTATCTTGATGTTCAACAAGCTCAAAATTCCAATGGGCATCACTTATATGGCACTTGATTTAATTGTTTTGGGTATGTCATTGTCATATCTGCCATTCTACAACGTGTTGTGGTCAATTTTGACGACAACTATTTCATCTGGTGTAGTTGGTAAATTTGAAACATCCAAGATTGCCACATACTTGCGTAGTCAGTTGGCTCGAAATAAGTCAAAGGTAAAGAACAATGTGAGCGTAACAGTTGAATAATTTAATCTCAAGCATTCCATAGTAGTTTAGACAACAGCTTACATTATGTAAGCTGTTTCATTTTTTACTTGTTACCCGAGCTTAGCTTATGCGATAATTTGAGCAGCAATTAAAATGTGAGGAAATTATGCGACTTGATAAATTTTTGGCCGAGCGCGGCTTAGGTACACGGAGCGAAATAAAAGCTTTGCTTAGTAAGGATTTAGTTACCATCAATGGAAAAGTTGTGAAAGAAGCGAAATACCAATTAGCTGATTTTGAATTAGAGCAGGTTGTTTATCAAGCTACTAATTTGTCACCTTATAGCAAGCAGGTTTTCATGCTGTATAAGCCAGTTGGAGTTTTAAGTGCCGCCAAAGATGATAAATCCCCTTGTGCGCTTGATTATTTACCTAGTAATTTACAGACGCGGAAATATAGCTGTGTCGGTCGCTTAGATAAATATTCAGAGGGTTTATTGCTATTGACTAATGATGGCGAACTTATTCATCGTTTGACCCAACCCAAATGGCAGATTAAGAAAACATACAAAGTAACTTTTAGCCCAGAACTTAAAGCTGGAGAAGCTGAACTTATAACTTCACAATTTGCTAATGGCTTAGAGATGAAAGATTTAATCTGTAAACCAGCGACTTTTCAAGCTTTAAGTGCAAATACAGCGTTAGTTACAGTTAGCGAGGGCAAGTTTCATCAAGTTAGGCGCATGATGGCTCATTTTGCGCATGAAGTTACAAGCCTGATTCGCTTGTGTGAAGGGCCAATTGAATTAGGCAACTTGCAAACTGGCGAAATTAGGCCACTTAATGCCGCTGAATATGCAAAACTCTATGCAGAGGTGGCTTTGGAGCGAAATTAATTGGCAGGCTGCCAATGAAAGTTAATTATTTTACTTATACCTTTGCGCTATTTTCTGCTAAAATATAAATGGACAAGGAGGTCATCCATGGATTTTTTGGAAGGTACCCTACTGGGACCATTGTGGAGCGATACAGATTATCAAACCCGCCGCCATACGGGCTTTAATTTGTTAATCTCACTTACTTTTTGGCTCTATTTGTTCTATGCTTTCTATCGGATTAACAGTTCTGGAACGCCATTTTTGTTAGCAGACAATTTCCTTAATTGGACCTTTATCGGTTGCGTTCTTTTCCTTGCTTCACCGTTACTTTGCTTGATTTATTATCGTTGCCCTTTGGTAGCTCGTTTTGCCATTCTGTCTGTTCAGTTTGGTAAATATGTAGCTCTTTATTTAGCGTTCTTTAAGTGGTTGGCACCAAGCTTGGAGATAGATTTTGCCAATGCTTTAACTTCAATAACTGTATTTTTGAATGATACAGTTGGTACAGCCATCGAGTATTATACAGAGCGCTATCAAACATCAGGCTTGTTTGCAAGTACAGCAGTTTTGGGCTTAATTGCACTGATTGTCGGAATTTTGCTGCTAAGCATGTGCATTTGCCTACCTTTCTTGTACTTTAAATTATTACGTTGGTTGCAAGCAGTCGTTGATGACATAATGTGGATTTGTGTTGATTTTTCGCGTGTCTTGGTACGCAAGAAAAAAATTGTTGTACCTAAACAGATGTTGAGCTTAGTTCAACATGTCAGCCGTGTGCAACGGCAGAATGAAGGTCGACATAACAAAAAGTCATTCAAGCGAAATAAATAGAATAGAGGATAACTTATGAATTATCGGAGAACAAAAATTATTTGTACTTTAGGTCCATCTACTGATGATGAAGAGGTCATGCGTAAGCTGATCTTAAACGGCATGAATGTTGCTCGCTTTAATTTTTCTCATGGTACACATGAAGAACATGGCCGCCGCTTAGCTTTGTTGCGCAAAGTAAGTAAAGAATTAAATATTCCAGTAGCTGCATTGATGGATACAAAAGGTCCAGAAATCAGAACAGGTCATTTCACAGATAAAAAAGTTTTCCTAGAAGAAGGCAAAAAGGTTATCATCTCACATGCTGATGTTATGGGCACAGCTGAGAAATTCTCTGTCAGTTACAAAAATATGGATCGCGACTTGAAAAAGGGTGATCAAATCTTAATTGATGATGGTCTAGTTGGCTTAAGAGTTGATAAGATTGTTGATCGTGATATTTATTGTACATGTATGAATTCTGGCCCAGTTTCAGACTATAAGAGCGTCAATTTGCCAGAAGTTGTAACTAATTTACCAGCTTTAACAGAGCAGGATGTTTCTGATTTGAAATACGCTGCAGCTAATGATTTTGACTTTGTGGCTGCTTCCTTTATTCGTAAAGCTTCTGATGTTATTGCCATTAAGCGTGTACTCAAAGAGAATAATGCAGCTCATTATGAGATTATCTCTAAGATTGAGAGTCGCGAGGGTGTCCGTAACTTCGATGAAATTTTGGCTGTATCTGATGGCATTATGGTTGCACGTGGCGATTTAGGTGTAGAAATTCCAGTTGAGGAAGTTCCAGCTGCTCAGAAGATGATGATTCATGCAACCTACAAAGCAGGTAAGCCTTGCGTAACAGCTACCCAGATGCTTGATTCTATGATTAGAAATCCACGTCCTACACGAGCTGAGGTTACCGATGTTGCCAATGCTATCTATGATGGTTCATCTGCTATCATGTTGTCAGGTGAGACAGCTGCTGGTAAATATCCAGTTGAGAGTGTTCAGATGATGGATAAGGTTGCACGTTACACAGAATCAAATATTAACTATTGGCACCGTTTTGAACAGGACAATAATTTCGAACAACCTTCAGTATCAACAGCTATTTCACATGCTTGTTGTACGACAGCTAAGGACTTGAATGCTAAGGCAATCATGACAGTTACTATGTCTGGCCGGACAGCTCGTTCTATTTCACGTTTCCGTCCATGGTGCCCAATCATTGCCACAACTGTTACTGAACGCGTTTTACGTAATTTGCAATTAGCATGGGGCGTTCAAGCATATTTAGTTAAGATTGCCGATACGGAAGATCAGTTGTTTGCGGAGTCAATGGCTTTGGCTGAGAAAAATGGCTTTGTTGAAAAAGGCGACGTTGTCGTTGAAACTTGTGGTAAGCCACTTGGTTTAAGCGGTACAACTAATAGCTTGATGGTACAAAACGTTGGTAACATCTTGTCAAAAGGCCAAGGCTTTGGTTCTCATCAGGTGACAGGCGAGATTAAGGTGCTAAAGAGCACGGACTTTGTTGATAATTTGCAGTTGCCAAATGGAACAATTTTGGTTGCTAAGCGAATTGGTGAGAAACAATTACCTATCATTCGCGATGCATCAGCATTGGTAGTTGAGGCACAAGATGCTGAAGATTTTGCTAAAGTTGCAGGTTCAGTTCTTGATATTCCAGTCTTGATTGGCTGTGAAAATGCAACAAAGATTCTTAAGAATGGTTCGATTGCTACCTTGGATCCAATCCGTGGTATCATCTACTAAAAGAAGCTTTAAATATAACCTACAATCTGGGCTACCGCTAGTTAAAACGGTAGCTCAATTTGTAAAATCAGGAGTGAAAATGAGAGAATTAGCAAGTGCAAAGGATGAGTTTCAAGTTAGTTGCCCTTTTTGTTCTGCCAAATCAACATGGTCATTAAATTTACGCTGGCATGTTCAGTCGGATTTAATTTGTCCAAATTGTGATGAAAATATTAGCAAAGTAATTTTGAAAGCGGCGCTTGATTTACAAAAAACGAGGCTGCAAAAGAGTTTACTTATATGCAGCTTAGCTATTTTGGTACTAGCAGCCATTTGCTTGCTATTAGTCTATAAATTTTCTAATGATTTACATCAGATGCCTTTTTTTGCCGTTGCTTTATTCAGTGTAGCAGCTATCTGTTGCTCATTAGCAGTGGCTGTTTTGATTGTTTTAACTAAACAGTTACTATTCTTGAATAAACGTCGGGATTTACTAAAATAATTGACACAAAAAGCCTTGCTTTTATTTGCAATCTAGCCAAAAAAGCTTGTTATACTTGAGACAGTAACTTAGGAAAACATTAGAAGAAAACAGGTGATCTTATGGAGAATGAAAATACAAATTTCGATTATCAAGCATTTTGCGAACAAATGCAGAAGTCAATGCCCAAAGCTAAGAAGAGCGGCCTAGGCATATTCTTTAAAACTGCTTTCGCATTAATTCTCGTAGCAGGTCTCGGGTTCTCTTTGTTTGCCAATTTTGTTTTGCTTAAAAGGTACAATACGTTAGCTGATAAGTTAAATGGTGTTGAGACACCAGTTAATAAGTCAGAGCAAATTGAACACGAGTCTAATGAAGGACAGTCTTTGGCTGCGACTATGTCAACTCAGCAAGTTGTCAAACAGGCAATTTCAGCCGTTGTGGCTATTAAGACAGAAGTTGAAGTGCAAAATTTCTGGGGCAAGGATATGGCCGTTGGCGCTGGCTCAGGCGTCTTAATTGACAAAGAGGGATACATTGTTACAAATTATCACGTTGTTGAAGGGGCACAAAATATTTCAATCAAATTAGCTAGTGATGAAAAGCCACACAAGGCAGAATTGGTAGCTAGCGATTCACGGACAGATTTGGCCGTGCTCAAAATTGTTGATAAAAAAGGCCCATTCCCATTTATTCATTTAGCCGATTCAGATAAGGTTGAAATTGGTGAGAAGGCAATTGCAATTGGTAACCCGCTTGGCGATTTGGAAGGTACAGTAACACAAGGTATTATTTCAGGCATGAATCGTGAAGTTTATACTAAATCAGCTCAAAGTGGTAAATTGACACGCCTCAGCAATGTTTTGCAGACAGATGCTTCAATCAATGCTGGTAATTCAGGAGGCGCTCTCTTAAACGCAAGAGGCGAGTTAATTGGTATCAATACAGCCAAAGCAACCTCACGCGATGGCGTCAGCGTTGAAGGTATCGGCTTTGCTATTCCATCTAATACAGTTAAGAAAATTATCAATGAATTACTCATGAATGGTTATGTGAGCGGTCGACCATATTTAGGTGTTCGAGTCACCGATTTAACAGAGAGCAATTCTGCAATGTATGGTATGCCAGTTGGTGTATACGTAATTGCTGTTGAGAAAAATTCAGCCGCCGATAAAGCTGGTTTACGTCGCCACGATATTATTACGAAGTTGGATGGCGAAGATACTAAGAATTCGACAATGCTCAATGCTGTTAAGGATCGCTACAAAGCAGGCGACACAGCTGAACTTGAGGTTTGGCGTCAGGGTGAACTTAAGAAAATCAAAGTTACTTTTGGCGAGGTTAAGCCAGAGGCTAGTACACCAGAATTTGTTGATAAGCCTAATGAAATCATGGAATCTAAGCCAGATGAGTCATTTGAAGATGAGAAGTCATCTAATGATAATCATGCTAAAGTTGAGGGTAAAGAACCAGAAGCAACATCTGCACCTAAACTAGCTCAGCATGAGAAGAAAGACATGGATGCTTTCAAATAAATTTAATTTAGATAATTAATATTTTAAGCAGCTCTAGTTGATTGAACTATGAGCTGCTTTTTAATTAAGACTGTAGGTATAACGTATACAAATAAGGGCAGCGTACTATCGTTACAAAATAAAAACCAGATGTGCTAGTTAAGATGCTAATGTATATGTCTAACGTTAGTGAAATTTTAAGCTTAGTGCTTGCAGTAATTTTGCCAGAAATCGACAGTTTGCGTAAAATCTTGGAACTTATTGCTTAAGGTAATAGTTAAGTTTAATTCTGGGCACAAATCAGGCTCCTTCTGGATAATTCGACAGTAATACATTAAAAGCTCTGGGCAGACTGCCAAAGCATTAGCAATTTCGTTTAAACTTAAGCCATGCTGCAAAAGCTCATTTAATTCTGGGACATTGATCAAGAGAAAGGCTGCAAACAGATTTGCTTCATGTTCGTAAGTTACTAATAATTTTTGGTTCAATTTGAAGAAGTCATTGGTCGTGAAAACATCTTGCTTCAGAGTTTGAGTGTGGAGAATGGCATGACCTAACTCGTGGGCTAAGACTAATTTTTGTACGTTATCATCGAGCTTTTGATTAATAAAAATGAAGGGAAAATTATTTACCTGGCTATACATACCAAGTACAGTCTGTAAATTAGACGAAAATATAAGCTCAACGCCTAAGTTAGTAGCTAATTTGGCTGGTTCTGCTTGACCGTAAAATTGCCTCAGTTCAAGAACTTTTTGCTTGATTTCTCTTGATTCCATAGTTGTATCAATAGTTGTGATTCTGTTTGGCCTTATCCTTAGATTGCCAGTAAGCTTGCTGCAGCAAGCGCATTATTTCGTCACGGTCATCTTCACTTAATTTGCCACCAGCAAACAAGGCGGTGAGATTGTTAAGCAGACTGAAAGCCTCGTCTTTTCCTTGGGTACCGTACTCTTGATAGACTTGATTGACGAAAGCGCTGTTCTCATCGAGCAAATAATTATAGTCTACTTGAAAAATATGAGACAATTTTTCATAAGTTTCCTTGTGTTTAGGAAAGCGTAAGCCATTCTCATAATTAGATAGGCTACGCACGCTAACACCGAGCATTTGAGCTAGTTCTTCCTGCTTCATATTATGTTCGGCTCTTAATTTCTTCAGTTTTTCGCCAAAATTCATACTTACACCTCGTATAATGATCAACATTCAATAGCTCTAAAAAGGAACAATGTTGCATGCTCAAAGTATAGCATGAACTTAAGTTCTTGACAAACTACAACGAAATGCGTATTCTAAATGCAACAAAGTTCTTGTTTGCAAGCATTATGCAAATAAGTTCAGCAAGGAGTTTGTATGTATAGGCGAATTTTGCATTGTGATATGAACAATTTTTTTGCTTCAGTAGAGCTATTGGACAGGCCTGATTTACTGGGCAAGCTGGTAGCTGTCTGCGGCAATCCCAAAGAACGTCACGGCATCATTTTGGCTAAATCACCTGAAGCTAAGGCGTTGGGCGTGAAAACTGGTGAAACCATTCAACAGGCCGAAGCTAAGTGCAATGGCAATTTGTATTTATTAGCTGCCCATTATGACAAATATCTAAAATACTCTAACTTAGCTAAGCAAATCTATTTGAGCTACACTGATCAAGTTGAAAGTTTCGGCCTGGATGAATGCTGGCTAGATATTACACATAGTGAGAAGTTGTTTGGCTCCCCAGAACAGATTGCGCGGGAGATTATCATGCGAATCAAGCAGGAATTAGGTTTAACTATTTCAGTTGGATATAGTTACAACAAGATATTTGCCAAATTAGCTAGTGATTTAGCAGATAATGCTAGTTTACTTACCATAAGTCCTCTTCATTACAGAGAGCAAGTTTGGCCATTGGATATAGCTAATTTGCTTGGAGTTGGCCGCCACACGCGTAAATTACTAGCCAAATACGAAATAAATACCATTGGAGATTATGCCAAGGCAGATGCTAAATTCCTTGAGAGCTTATTAGGTATTAATGGACTAAAATTATGGTATTTTGCCAATGGCCGCGACATGAGCCAAGTCCATTCTTACGCACAGGCAATACCAATTAAAAGTATCGGTAATGGGATGACTTGCGTTCGTGATATTGTGCATTTAACGGAATTAGAAGCTGTACTTTTGAACTTAGCTGAACAAGTACAAGCTCGTTTAGCTAAGCATGATTATTTGGCAAGAGTTTTACAGCTAAATGTACGGTATCAAGACTTTAATCATAAACAGATTCAAGTGCCACTAGCTTATCCAGCGGCATCTGCACGCTATTTTGTCGATAATATATTACCGTTAGTCTACAAATGTGATTTATTATTTGCTCCTATCCGCGCCCTATCGCTTAGAGCTAGTAATCTAACGACTAGGCAAGCCCAACAAATTGATTGGTCTGATGACTATGTAAGATTTGAACGAAATAGACGTTTAGATTTAACTTTGCAAGAGATTCGCTCAACGTATGGGCAATCGGCAGCTAATTATGCGGTACAAGTTAAATATAATGATTTGTTTCCTAAAATGAAGGAAAATAGTGTGACATCTTCTTTTACTTATGTCGATTAGACTTTTTGCTTGTTATTTGGCAAATGTTGAATTAATTGGTAGATGGTGAGTGATAAAAGCAGGTTAAGCGTGCTTACGATTACTAAGCTGCCACCAGTTGGCCAGTTAAGTACAAAAGCAAGGAAGAAGGAAGTAATTGTATTGATTATACCGAAGCTGATAGCTAAGAGTAATGTCTGAAAATAGCTTAATTTCCAGACAAAAGCGCTAGCAGCAGGTAAGACAAGCAAACTAGAAACTATTAATGTACCTGCACTATGGCTGCAGGCTGCAATGCATACAGCTGTCAATATGTTAAATACGCAGTTAAGTAATTTAACGTTTATACCCAGTAAAGCTGCATTGCGTGCATCAAGACAAACTAAATATAAGGGATAATAGAGATAGGCGAAAATAATTAGAATCACTCCACATAGAACGAATATACTGACTAAATCTTGATTGTTAATGCTGACGATACTACCGAATAGAAATGAGTTGAGATCAGCTGAATAAGGCATGTACTTGCTGAAAATACCAGCTAGACCGATGCATAGACTCATGATGATTGCGATGGCTAATTCGGCATAGCTTTTGAAGAAGTAGCGGAAAAATTCAATCAGTAAGGAGGCGACAATACAGACTATAATAGCTATAACAGTTGGGTTATAGCCCAGGGCTAAGCCTAAAGCTACGCCAGTCAAGGCGCTATGGGAAAAAGCATCGCTAGCTAAAGAAAGGTGCTTCAATAAGAGAACTTGCCCTAAACAAGCGCAAACTATGCTTAAGAGGATAGAAGTAAGTAGTGCGTTACGGAAAAAAGGATAGGATAACAAGTTGAGAAAGAATTGATATAGCATAGGTGACCTTTCACATTATAAGCACAACTACTCATAATTATAGCGACAAAGACAAATTAATTGGCTGGACAAATGTAAAATTTGCAAGAAGTACTTGCAGCCAACTAATTAATTTGCTAGAATACAAAATATGGCTCTATGGTCAAGCGGTTAAGACGCCGCCCTCTCAAGGCGGAATCCCGAGTTCGATTCTCGGTAGAGTCACTTTTAAGTCGCTATTTAAGATAGCGACTTTTTTATATATGAGATATTAAGCTAATTGCTTAGTTGCATATGCTATAATTTTAGAAAAATACGGGAGTTAAGCTTTATGAAAAAGGAAGAGTCCGAATTGAAAACAGCTCAAACAGATGTTCAGAATGAGCAATCTTTAACAGGTGAAGAGGCTGAGGTTATGTTGGACGAAAGTGAGCTAAGTGATGAAGATCTCTTAGCAACTTCTACCGTGACATTAACAGATTGCGAGACAGGCGAGGACTTACAGTTCTATGTTGCTTATGAGTTCCCGTTTGAAGATGAGTATTATTATGTTCTAGTTTCTGTAAATCAGAAAGAACCAGAAGCACTTTTTGCCCGTTCTGTTAAATTGGAAGATGGTACAGATGGCTTTGAAACATTAACTGATAACGAATTTGAAAAAGTTGCAGCTGAATATGAGCGCTTGTGTGATTTGATGGATGATGAAACAGAGATTGAGCCAGGAGAAGCGTCTGATATAGTCTATAACGAGTAGGTTTAAGGTTATCTAATAATGGCAGATGATAAAAAGCAAACTAATAAACAAATTTCTGATGATGAAAAGCTGATAGTGCTAGAAGATCTAGATAACGGCTATGAATTTTATATGCGCAAATTAGATATGTTCGCCTATAACGGGCAGGAATATATTGTGTTTGCTCCGTTTGAGCCAGCTGATGGCGAGCATAATGCCCCAGATATTGTGATTATGCGTATTCTGCACGCATCAGTACAAAGAAAAAAATCTAAGCAATTAGGCGAAGAGATTCAATTTGAATCTATTTTGGATCGTAACGAGTTGGATGAGGTCTTTGCTAAATTTAACGAACGAATGGTCATGGAAGCTTTGGTTAAGGAGTAATGGTGACTAAACGAAAGAATATTGGACAGGTGATTTCTCACTTAGTCTTAGGTATATTAGTTTTCTTAGTAAGTGCCAGTTTGATAAGTGAATTTATTAAACTCTTACTTGATAACGGTGTGCTTAAATGTGATCCAGTTTATGCCTTCACAATTGCAGCAAGTTTATATAGCTTTGTACAGATAATTGCCTTTTCTGCTTGGTTTAGGTATAAGGAAACTGTGAGGACAGGTTATATCTGGCTGAACAAAGTTAGCTTGAGAAATTGGTTTAAGTTGCCAAGCCTATGTTGCTTTTTGCTTTTCTTGAGTGGTTTACTTACGAATCTTATCAATTTCTTGGCCAAGTATTTTACAATTTTTGCGAACGCTCTACAAGATTACAGCGATTTACTTCTACAACAGTTACAGCCCTTAAATCCTATGACATTGTTGGCTATTGTTGTGATGGTACCTATAGCAGAGGAGTTTCTGTTTCGTGCCTTTGTTGTAGGCGAATTGAAGCAGATTACATCTGTTACTTGGGCTTGCTTTATTTCGGGCCTAATTTTTTCAATTGCACATTGGAATTTGTTGCAATCAGTCTATACTTTCGCTGCTGGATTAGCGTTAGCCTGTGTCTATGTTTGGACTGGAAGCATATATTATTCGATTGCCTTACATGCAATATTTAATTTTTGTGGCTTAGTCTTTCCACATCTTGTTTTACGCTATCCGCAATTCGAAATTCCTTATGTATTAGTTTTATTGACCTTGGCTCTGGTTGGCTATTTTGCTTTTGGCAATTTATATCATCAGTACATGGATAAGCAGCAAAAAGTGCATTTGGAAGCTGATAATCATGTTGAACAGTAATTAATGGTTGACATTTTAGCCTTTACATGTATAATTAAATAGCACTGCGGGTGGTTAGCTCAGCTGGTTAGAGTACTTGCTTGACATGCAAGGGGTCGTTGGTTCGAGTCCAATACTACCCATTTCGATTTTAGAGACTACGTTGTAGTCTCTTTTTTGTTGCAAATATTAAGCCCCTTAATTGAACTGTACCAGAATTTCTGGATACGTTAGATTAAGGGGCTCTGTCTATTTAATTATTGGTAATGCTAAATTGTCAGGTAACGCACGATTGAGATTAAAACTAGGTGCAGTGGGTAATAGAAGTAGAGAAGTCGACTTAACCACCGCTTTGGCTTTTTGCTCTTAGCAGCAAGTGGGAAGAGGTATGGCGAGAAGATGACACAAGTTTGCAAGTCGCCAAACATGAAAGCTGTTACACCCAAACGTGGCAGCAAATAGTCTGCTATACCGAGATAAATACCAAAGACGATAGCTAGATACAAAATGTATGCAGGCACTTTGTTCTTCAATTCAACTTGACTAAGCTCAGCTGAGAAAGCACCTTTGGCATAAACAAGATAATGTAAGCAGACGAATAAGATTAAACCGAAAAGACTGTAATCGCAGTGAATTATAAACACGATGATTGGACATGTGATAACTATGACTAAACTGAAAAATAAGATGGCTGCTAAAGTAGATTTCTTTTTGGAATGCAAACTGTTCAGTAAACCATGCCATAATTTGAAATTCTTATAATGAAATAATTCAAAAGGTAGCGACTTTATTACTTTTAAGCGTAAGAGACAGGCTAATAAGAGGTCGATTGCCATGATGAAGATCAAACCGAAAAAGAGTGAGAAGAAAATGTTGACAAAGCCCTCAAAATCAGTCACGTTAAGCTTAACGTAACAGAGATGAATACATATTTGTGATATGACCGCCAAAATAGCTAAACGACTTAGATATTTAGGAATACTTCTAGTTCTTCTCAGGCCCAAAACGCAATCGTAGACGAAAAGCGGAAAAGCTAGACGACAGATTAAGCGCAAAATATAGCTAACCTGATAGGGAATAATATGGGGCCAAAGCCAAGCCATATGGTCGATAGTCATCAAAATAAAAGCAATTAATTTTAGCATTACAAATCACCTTGTTTCTTTAATATAAGATATGTTAAAATAAATAAGTTCACAAGTCCAGCAACAGAGGATACAAGCTTTTTGCCGCTGCTCATCAGGCTTGTAAATTCAGCTTAGTTTATCTAAGTAATCCCATTTATTTATATGTTCGATTGTGGAGGATTCATGGTTCCAATTTTTTATAGTGAACTTAGTAAAGAAACGCTTGTCAAGTTAATTGTGCAGCGTAAATTGATGCAAATTAGTAAAGCAATGCAAAAAAAACGTCAATTTTTGATGGATTTATTGATTGAAGATGATCGTAAACACGGTTATAAAACAATTGTCGAAGCAAATCAAAATTTCGAATTTACGCCTGATACATTTAGCAAAAAACCACGTAAAAAAGAATTGGCCGCTCAACAAGTTATGAGTGAGGAAGCGGTAGCTAATTTGCAAGTCAAAGAGCAAGCCAAGAACGAAAAAAAAGTCACAAAGCTAAGTAAAGAAAATGATTTGGAAAGCCCGCAAGCACCAAGCACTGAAAACAGTGTAGAAACAGCTAAAACTGAATTAAAAGATGAGCCTGCATCCACTACTTTAAGTGATGATAAAACAGATTCAAGGCCTGTAACAAAGAGCAAATCAGCTAATAGGCAAAAAAAGATTTTCAGTAAACAGAGATTAAGTGTCAAACTTCACAAACCAAAACAGGCAGAAGTAGAAACTGAAGATAAAAAAATTCCAGCCGAAGATAAAGTCAATACACAAGCAGAAACAGCTGAGAGCAATACAGCCGAAGCAGTTGAACTTGAGCAAGAAAATGAGAAAGAGCTTGAAAAAAGAGAACTTGTCGGTGGTATCCTTAATATTACACCAGATGGCTACGGCTTCTTACGGACTGAAAATTATAATTTAAGTGCAAATGATTATTTTGTATCCCCTCAGTTGATTAGACGATTTAATTTGCGTGAAGGCGATGAAGTGCATGGATTTTTGCGCAAGAAACGTGGTGATGAACGCTTTCAAGCTATTAACTTTATCAAAGATGTTAATGGGTTTGCACCAGAGAAATTGTTCAAGCGTCCACAATTTGCTCGCCTAGTTCCAATTTATACACAAGAACGTTATACCTTAGAGACTACAAGTACGGAATTGAGTACACGTATTATTGATCTAGTTTGCCCAATTGGTAAGGGACAGCGTGGCATGATTGTTTCTCCACCTAAAGCTGGTAAAACAATTTTGCTCCAAAAAATAGCTGATGCAATCAGTCGTAACAATCCAGAAGCACATTTAATTGTCTTGTTGATTGATGAACGCCCAGAAGAAGTTACAGATATGCAAAGACGCATCAGAGGCGAGGTTGTTTATTCTACTTTCGATCAGACAGCTGAGAATCACGTGCGTATTACTGAATTAGTCTTAGAACGAGCTAAACGTTTGGTTGAGCTTGGCGAAGATGTTGTTATTTTGTTGGATTCTATTACTCGTTTGGCACGTGCTTACAACCTAACAATTAACCCAACTGGTCGCACTTTGTCTGGTGGCTTGGATCCAGGTTCATTGCATGGTCCGAAGCGTTTCTTCGGTGCAGCTCGTAAAATTGAAAATGGTGGTAGCTTGACAATTGTAGCAACAGCTTTGGTGGAAACTGGTTCGCGCATGGACGAAGTTATCTTTGAGGAATTTAAAGGTACAGGTAACATGGAAGTTTACTTGGATCGCAAGTTGTCTGAGAAACGTATCTTCCCAGCTATCGATATTAACCGTTCAGGTACTCGCCGTGAGGAATTATTGTTGAATGAGCGTGAACTTGATGCAGTCTGGTCAATTCGTAAGGCGATGGGCCGTTTGGACACAGCTTCAGTCACGGAATTAATCATTAATTTCATGCAAAAAACTAAAAATAATGCTCATTTTGTTGAATGCATCAGTATGTCACTGAATGACAAAGATGTGATTGATTCGTTGATTAAGAAAAATGCTAATAATAAGGCTAATAACTATCAAAATTAATTTGACAGAGCTAGGTATTTAGCGCTAAACTAATCAAGTTATTACTGGTATAGCATATGTACAGCTAGCTGCTACACGCTATATTTTTGTGAGGTGAAAGATATGAAGCAAGGAATCCATCCGAAGTACGATAAGTGCGTAGTTCGTTGTGCTTGCGGCGAGACTTGGGAAACTGAGTCAACAGTGGACAGCATTTCAGCTGATATTTGCAGTAAGTGCCATCCATTCTTCACAGGCCGTCAGAAGCTCATCGATACAGGCGGACGTGTTGATAAGTTCAAACGTCGTGAATCACGTAAGTAAGATAAGGGAGGCTACGACCTCCTTTTTCTTTACCCCATCGGTTAGGCATAAGGAGAGTATTTTGTGACCGTAACAGTTAATCACCTGGATTTGATCATACAGGCTAAGGAACGTTTGGCAAAAGATAGACCTGATTTGACACGGGGGCAATTGATTAAGCTGCTGGCACATAAATATTTAGCCTGTAGTGAACAGAAAGTTCACCTAGCTAGGCCTGGTGAAATTGCCTTATCTTCGCAAATTGTGACAAATTACGAGGCAGATATAGCCAAATTGTTGGATAACTGGCCTTTTGCATATGTATTGGGTGAAACTGATTTCTTTGATGAGACTTACAAATGCAAAGAAGGTGTATTGATCCCTAGACCTGATAGTGAAGTGCTTGTAGAAGAATGCTTGCGTGTTCTAACTGATCTAGCGACCAATGTGCCGCAAAATACGCTCAATGTTTGCGAAATAGGCGTTGGAAGTGCTGCCTTATTAGCGGGAATTTATAGCCATTTTACAGTTAAGGATAAGCAATTACGTTTGTTTGCGAGCGATATAAATCCATTGGCGATCAAATTGAGTGAAGAAAATTTGCTAGCTAAACATGTACCAGCTAAATTATGGCAAGTTGATCTTTTACCTGATTTAGATACAGCTAAACAAGCAGGGCTTTTGCCAATTGATCTTTTGTACAGCAATCCACCTTATATTGCGCCAGCTGAATGGGATGATTTAGATCAGTCTGTGAAAAATTTTGAACCTAAAAATGCTTTATTGGCCGAAGAAGAGGGTTTAGCAGTTTATCGGCGTATATTGGATAAAGTAAGGACGGAAAAATATTTGCGTGCTGGTGCTTATATTTTGTTTGAGCACGGCTATATGCAGAAAGCAAGTCTAGCTAATTTATTATCAGAACCTGCTTATTCGCTGTTTAAAATCAAAAAATGGCGCCAAGACTATCACGGTAAAGATCGCGTGCTGGTTATACAGTATTGTCCATAAATATGAGAAAATTAATTACTATTTGTTATAATAAGGCCGCGAGGATATAGAGAACTTAGAAAAGTTAGTAAATTGTAAAAGGTAGAATTTATGTTAGAAGTTAATCTGTTGAAATTACAACGCATGAGTATGCGTATGGAAGAACTTGAACAGGCACTTTCTCAGCCTGAAATTGTTAGCGATTTACCACGTTTTACAGCCTTATCTAAGGAGTTGGGTGATATAGAACCAATTGTCAGTCAATTTCAGAAATACCAAAAGATCGAGGCAGAAATCAAGCAGAATCATGAGCTACTCAACGAAACAGAAGATGCAGAATTAGTTGAGATGCTGAAGAGTGAACAGCATGATTTGGAAACAGAGTTAGCCAAGGTAGATGAGGAATTACAAGTTGCCTTGTTACCCAAAGACCCGCGTGATGAGCTTAGTCTCTTTATGGAGATTCGCTCTGGGGCTGGTGGCGAAGAGGCTGCTTTGTTTGCTTATGAGCTTTATCGTATGTATCAATTATATACGAGTGAGCATGGCTTTAAATGCAAAACCATTGAACTGAACGAAACAGAAATTGGCGGGATCAAAGAGATTGTGTTCCAAGTTGAAGGTAAGGGTGCTTGGTCCAGATTGAAGTACGAGATGGGTGTACATCGCGTACAACGTGTGCCAGCTACTGAGTCAGGCGGACGTATTCATACTTCTACAGCTACAGTTGCAGTTATCCCGGAAGCGACTCAGACATCTAAGGTAGAAATTAATCCGAAAGATATTCGTATCGATACGTATAGAGCTTCTGGTGCAGGTGGCCAACATGTTAATATGACTGACTCTGCTGTTCGTATTACGCACTTCCCGACAGGCTTGGTTGTAACTTGTCAAGATGAGCGTTCACAAATAAAAAACCGCGAAAAAGCAATGTTGGTTTTGATGTCGAGGTTGGAACAGTTATACAATGAACAGCATCAGGCAGAATTGTCAGAAGAGAGGCGTTCACAAATTGGTACAGGTGACCGAAGTGAGCGCATAAGAACATACAATTACCCACAAGGCCGTGTAACTGATCATAGAATCGGTTTAACTTTGTATCAGTTGCAGCAAGTTTTGGATGGCGACTTAGATTTAATTATTGAACAATTACAGGCAGCCGAACGCAATAATATTGCTAAACAAGCTAACTGATTGTAAAGAGCATTGGAAAATAGAGAGAAGTGATTTGAATGCTGATGACAACAAAATTGTTTACAGCCAAAAGGAATGATGATGGCGTTTATTCTTTGGATGACGCTGAATTGTTACAAGCTGCGAATTTCTTAAAAGCAGGCCAGCTCGTGGTCTTTCCAACCGAGACAGTTTATGGAATTGGTGCGCTAGTTAACAAATGGCAGGCAATCAAAAATATTTTCTTAGTTAAGGGGCGTCCACAAGACAATCCCCTCATTTTGCACGTTGATAGCCTCGCTATGCTGAAACGTTATGTACAACCATTAAATGAAGTTGAATTGTTTTTAATTGAACATTTTATGCCAGGCCCAATTACTTTTATTATGCGGCGTAGCAAATTGGTAAATAACGCAATTACGGCTCATCTTGATACAGTTGGTATTAGAATGCCATCTAACCCGATTGCAAGACGTTTGATCAGCTACTGTGGCGAAGGTATCGCTGCTCCATCTGCCAATATTTCAGGCCGTCCAAGCCCGACAAATAGTCAAGCAGTTGTACATGACTTTTGGAACAAAGTGCCTTGCATAATTGATGGTGGCGACAGTGCTTTTGGCGTTGAATCGACGATTCTTGATTTGAGCCAGGAAACATTTCATATTTTGCGTCCCGGTGCTATTAGCGCTGAGCAACTAAATGCGGCACTTGTAGCAGGTGGTTTTGGTAAGCTTGTTCTAGAACAACATGACTACTATTTGCCAAATTTAAAAGCAGGAGACGCACCTAAAGCTCCTGGCATGAAATATCGCCACTATGCGCCTGAGGCCAAAGTCAAAATTTTGCATGGTGATCAGCAAGAAATGACAGAAGCAGCCGAATCGTTTGTCGAAGCTTGTTTAAACGAAAATAAGTCGGCCAAGATAACCACTTTTGTAAGTCACGAGTTATATAACAGTTGGCCAGAAGATTTGAAGAAAAAGGTAGTAGAACCGATTTTCTTCGAAGATTATGCTTGTCATGCTGAGCTTTTGCCTAAATTAGCTGAAACTGAAAGCGAACTTGATAATTTGCATAAAATGGCGTTCCAAGCTGCAAATGGTCTATTCAAAGCTTTGCGCCAAGCTGATTTAGAGAATGTCGATTTGATTTTGGTAGAAGCAGTAGAAGCACAGGGAATGGCACAAGCTTATATGAATCGTTTGACCAAAGCAGAAAGCAAATAATTTTGCCTAGTCAGACCGTATAAAGATTGGTAATAAGGCTTGAAGAATCTGTAAAATTTGACAGCATTAACAAGCTCTACTAAGCCAAGCTATTTATTGCTGACGGATTTTGTGTTAATCTTATAGCTGTTGAAATTATAATGTAATATAACCGTAAAGGTTAAACATGGAGGAATATTGATGACAAAGTATGTTTACCTCTTCAAAGAGGGCGACGCTTCAATGCGTAATTTGCTCGGTGGTAAAGGTGCTGGTTTGGCAGAAATGACTCGTTTGGGTTTGCCAGTTCCACGCGGCTTTACAATCACAACAGAAGCATGTACCCGCTACTATGATGATAGCGAGACAATCGCTCCAGAGATTGAGACTGAAATTTTCAAAACTCTGAGAACAATGGAAGAAATTACAGGTAAGAAGTTGGGCGATGTTACAAATCCACTCTTAGTTTCTGTTCGTTCTGGTGCTCGTAGTTCAATGCCTGGTATGATGGATACAATCTTGAACTTAGGCTTGACTGATGAGGTAGTTGAAGCAGTTGCTAAATTGACAGATAATCCTCGTTTTGCTTGGGACTCATATCGCCGTTTCATTTCAATGTTCGGTGATGTTGCTATGCACATTGACAAGTCTCATTTTGATGCAGCTATGGATGAAGTTAAGGCTGCTCGTGGCGTAAAGGGCGATTTGGAATTAAATGCTGAAGACTTGAAGGAAGTTGCTCAGAAGATGAAGGTTGTTTACGAGCAACAATTAGGTAAGCCTTTCCCACAAGATCCTAAGGAACAATTGTTGACAGCTGTTAAGGCTGTTTTCGAGTCTTGGAACAATGAGCGTGCTATTTACTATCGTCATATGCACGATATTCCAAGCAGTTGGGGTACAGCTGTTAACGTCCAAGAGATGGTTTATGGTAACATGGGCGAGACATCAGGTACTGGTGTTGCCTTTACTCGTAACCCAGCTACTGGTGAAGCAGGTATCTTTGGTGAGTACTTGATGAATGCACAAGGTGAAGACGTTGTTGCAGGTATTCGTACACCATTCCCTATCACACACATGAAAGAGCAAATGCCAGAGGTTTACGCTCAGTTCGAAGAAATTGCTAAGACATTAGAGAAGCACTATGGCGATATGCAAGATATGGAGTTCACAATTGAACGCGGTAAGTTGTTCATGTTGCAGACTCGTAACGGTAAGCGTACAGCTTTCGCTGCTTTGCAAGTTGCTAACGATATGGTTAAAGAAGGCTTGGTAACTAAGGAGAGAGCTTTGATGCAAATTGATCCATCTTCCTTGGATACATTGTTACACCCTAACTTTGACCAAGAAGCTTTGAAGGCAGCTAAGCCAATTGCTAAAGGCTTGCCAGCATCTCCAGGTGCAGCTTCAGGTGGTATCGTATTCTCCGCTGAAGAGGCATTCGAAGTTAAGCAATCTGGTGCTAAGGTTGTTTTGGTTCGTACAGAGACATCTCCTGAAGATATCGTTGGTATGAACGTTTCTGAAGGTATTTTGACAGTTCGTGGTGGTATGACATCACACGCTGCTGTTGTTGCTCGTGGTATGGGTAAGTGCTGCGTTTCTGGTTGTGCTGAAGTTTCAATCAATGAAGAAGCTGAAACAATGACAATTGGTAACAAAGTATTCCATAAGGGCGATTGGATTTCCTTGGATGGTGCTACAGGTTGTGTTTATGATGGCCCTATCGCAACTAAACCAGCTTCCTTGACAGGTAACTTTGCAACAATTATGCAATGGGCTGATGAGATCCGTGAATTAGGTATTCGCACAAACGCTGATACACCTAAGGATGCTAAGGTTGCTAGAGATTTGGGTGCTGAAGGTATCGGCCTCGTTCGTACAGAGCATATGTTCTTTGCTGAAGATCGTATCTTTGCTTTCCGTAAGATGATCGTTGCTAAGACTGTTGAAGAGCGTCGTAAGGCATTGGCTGAAATCTTGCCAATTCAACAAGGCGACTTTGAAGCTATCTTCGAAACAATGAAGGGCTTGCCTGTTACAGTTCGTTTGCTCGACCCACCTCTGCATGAATTCTTGCCACAAGTTGAGGAAGATATTGTTGAGTTAGCAAATGCTCTCAATATTTCTGTTGATGATTTGAAGACAACAATTCATGATTTACATGAATTGAACCCAATGTTAGGTCACCGTGGTTGCCGCTTGGCTGTTACATATCCTGAAATTGCTGAGATGCAAACAACAGCTATTATCAATGCTGCTTTGAAGGTATCTACAGATGAGCATCCAATGGTAGCTGAGATTATGATTCCTCTCGTTTGCGATATTAAGGAATTGCAATTTGTTAAGAAGGTTATCGTTAAGACAGCTGATAAGTTGATCAAAGAGTCTGGCCGTAAGTTGGAATACAAGGTTGGTACTATGATTGAGATCCCACGTGCTGCATTGACAGCTGATGAGATTGCTACAGAAGCTGACTTCTTCAGCTTTGGTACTAACGACTTGACACAGATGACATTTGGTTTGAGCCGTGATGATGCTGGTAAGATTTTGGATTGCTACTACAATGAAGGTATCTTTGAATCTGATCCTACAGCTCACTTGGATGTTAAGGGCGTTGGTCAATTGATGAAGATTGCTACGGAGAAGTCTCGTGGCGTCAAGAAGAACATCAAGCTCGGTGTTTGCGGCGAGCATGGTGGTGATCCAGCTTCAATTAGCTTCGTTAATACCCTTGGCTTTAACTATGTATCTTGCTCACCATATCGTGTGCCAATCGCACGTTTGGCTGCTGCTCAAGCTACAATTAGCCAACGTAAGTAATTGTCGGAAGATATTATTTACTAATACTTAAAAGAAGCAGGTATGCACGTTTCGTGTATGCCTGTTTTTTTGCCTACAGAGAGAAATCTAAGGATATAATTAGCGCAAACTATGCTATTAAATCTTGCGAATTTATGGCTAGATAGTTTACAATGAACTGATGCTTAAATTACGTGGCAAAAAGCTGTGGCAGCATGGCAATAATGATTTAACCGAGGGACCAATTTTACAAAAGTTGGCTTTGTTTGTGGCGCCTTTATTATTAACTAATTTGTTGCAGCAACTTTATTCAACCATCGATTTAGTTATAATTGGTCGTTTTGCTGGTAAGCAAGCTTTTGCAGCTGTAGGTGCAACTGGCTATTTGGTGACATTGCTGTTGGGACTATTGTTTGGCTTAGCAAGTGGTGTAGCTGTTAATATTGCCCAGTTAAAAGGCGAGGGGAATTACTGTGCTTTAAGCTTGATGATCCATACAGCCTATGCTTTAGCCATTATGGCAGGTTTCATCTTGATGATAGTAGGCATTTTATCTAGTCGCTTGCTTTTAATCATGCAGGATACACCAGAAGCTATTTTTGACGGTGCTTGGAAATATTTGATCTATACATTTATCGGCTTGGTGCCTGGCATTATTTACAATTTCGGCGCTGCTATTTTGCAAGCTTTAGGTGATAGCCGTCGGCCTTTACAACTCTTGTTACTTTGTTCATTTGTCAATTTGTGTTTGGATCTTTTATTTGTGGCTGTTTTCAGTTGGGGGATTGATGGAGCAGCGATAGCGACAGTTTTGGCCCAAATAGTTTCAGCTTCAGTTTTAACTTTTTATCTTACCCATGTAACAGCAGATCATCGCTTGTACATTAATAAAATAAAGCTTCATCTGCCGTCTTTAATCAAAATTATCAAAATTGGTTTGCCGGCCTCCTTGCAAGCAACAGTGCTTAATTATTCCAATGTTTACATTCAGACTATGCTAAATGGTTTTGGTGTAACAGCGGTAGCTGGTTCAACGGCTGTGACGAGAATTGATGGCTTTTTCTGCTTGTATTTCAATGCGTTAGGCAACGGTATCACGACCTTTGTTGGCCAAAATTATGGAGCTAGACGTTTTTCAAGAATTAAGCGTGGTGTACATAGCTTGCTTGCTTTCGGCTTGATTTCTGGATTCATTTTGTGCCAACTAGCTGCTTATTATCGCTTTAATTTGATGGCAATATTTACCGTTGATGAGAGTATTTTAGAAGCTGGTAGTGAGTTATTCATGGCTTATATACCTTACTTTTTTCTTATGGCCTTGATGGAAATTTTGTCAGGTACCTTGCGCGGTTTAGGCAATGCTGTAGTGCCGATGGCTATTTATATTTTTGGTATCTGTATTTTCAGATGTATCTATGTTTTCATAGCTTTGAATATTAATCATACATTGGCAACTTTATTCGGTGTTTATCCATGGAGTTGGGTCGTCACAAGTACTTTGCTGATTTTGGCCTATATTTGGTATTGTCGCCGTAAAATAGCCAAAACTACTGACTTATAATATTCTTTTAGCAAAATTTATCATTAAAGATTATATTAGCAACTTGCGCAATTTATCGATTGAAAAAGGCGACTTTGTTGCGAAAAGTCCGAAATGTATTTTTTTGACTAAAAACTAGCTAAATAGTATTTTATTTGAATGGATAAAAAGTTATAATAAGCATATGTTAGTTAGGAGGACACTATGTCAGAAGTTACAGAAACACAGGCTATGGTTGACAAATTAGTCAAAAAAGCCATGGTCTCATTGGAAGAATTTAGAAAATTAAATCAAGATCAAGTTGATTACATTGTCGGTAAGGCTTCTGTGGCTGCTTTGGATAAGCATGGTTATTTGGCTGAATTAGCAGTTAAAGAAACTGGCCGCGGCGTTTTTGAGGATAAGGCAACTAAAAACTTGTTCGCATGTGAGCACGTTGTTAATAAGATGCGCCACTGGAAGACCTGTGACGTTATCAAAGAAAACAAAGTTGAAGGACTTGTTTATATTGCAGATCCTGTAGGCGTTGTAGCTGGTGTAACTCCTGTTACTAACCCAACCTCAACTGCAATTTTTAAATCTCTAATTTGCTTGAAGACCCGTAACCCAATTATCTTTGGTTTCCATCCAGGTGCACAACATTGTTCTGTTGAAGCTGCACGTATTGTTTATGAGGCAGCTATTGAAGCTGGTGCGCCAAAAGATTGTATCCAATGGATCGATAAACCATCTTTGGAAGCTACAACGGCTTTGATGAATCACCCTGATGTTGCAACGATTTTGGCAACTGGTGGTAATGCCATGGTGCGTGCTGCTTACAGTTGCGGTAAGCCAGCTTTGGGCGTTGGTGCTGGTAATGTTCCAGCTTATGTTGAGAAGAGCGCTAATATTCGCCAAGCTGCACATGATATTGTAATGTCCAAGACATTTGATAATGGTATGGTTTGCGCATCTGAGCAGGCTGCAATCGTTGATGATGAAATTTATGATGAATTTGTCAAAGAGATGCAGACTTATCATGTGTATGTTGTCAACAAAAAAGAAAAGACAATGTTGGAACAGTTCATGTTTGGTGTTAAGGCTGGTAGCAAGGAATGTGCCAATGCAAAATTAAATCCAGATGTAGTTGGTAAGTCAGTACGTTGGATTTGCGAGCAAGCAGGTTTTACTGTACCAGACGAATGCACAATGGTTGTTGCTGAATGCAGCAAAGTTGGTGTGGAAGAACCACTTACACGTGAGAAATTATCACCTGTTTTGGCTCTTTTACATGCTCATTCACGTGAAGATGGCTTGAAAAAAGCTGAACAGATGGTTGAGTTTAACGGCTTAGGTCACTCAGCCGCTATTCATACAGCTGATAAGGAATTAGCTGATAATTTCGGTCGTCAGGTCAAGGCGATTCGTGTAATTTGGAATTCTCCTTCTACTTTCGGTGGTATTGGTGATGTTTACAATTCAATCATCCCATCATTGACTTTAGGTTGTGGTAGTTATGGCCACAACTCTGTTTCTAACAATATCAGCGCTTTTGACTTGATCAATATTAAGCGTATCGGAAGGAGAAGAAACAATATGCAATGGTTCAAGGTACCGCCAAAAATTTACTTCGAGCGTGATTCAATTCAATACTTACGTGTTTTACAGAATTGTTCACGTGCGATGATCGTCTGCGATAAGTCAATGATTGAACTTGGCTTTGTCGGTACAATTTTGAACGAATTGGATCAAAGACGTAACAAGTGCGTATACCAATTATTCTCTGAAGTTGAGCCTAACCCAGATATTACGACTGTTCAACGTGGCGTTGAAATCATGAACGCATTCAAGCCAGATACAATTATTGCTATCGGCGGTGGTTCACCAATGGATGCTGCTAAGGCTATGTGGATGTTCTATGAACACCCGGAAATTGACTTCCGTAACATGGTTCAGAAGTTCATGGATATTCGTAAACGTGCCTTTAAATTCCCACAATTAGGTGAGAAGGCACAGATGGTCTGTATCCCAACAACTTCTGGTACAGGTTCTGAAGTTACACCGTTTGTCGTTATTTCAGATAAAAAGGCTGGTAAGAAGTACCCTGTTACTGACTATGCTTTGACACCATCAATTGCGATCATCGATGCATCCTTAGTGGATGGTGTGCCAAGTGTAATTGCAGCTGATACAGGTATGGATGCTTTGACACATGCTACTGAAGCTTACGTATCCATGTTGTCTAGTGACTATACTGATGGTTTGGCTTTACAAGCTATCAGAATGATTTTCGAATACTTGCCTCGTTCCGTTGCTATGGGTGCCAAAGATAAAGAAGCAAAAGAGAAAATGCATAATGCTGCTACAATTGCAGGTATGTCATTCGCTAATGCTTTCTTGGGTATCGTTCACTCAATGTCACACAAAATTGGTGGTGAGTTAGGTACAGTTCATGGTAGAACAAATGCTGTTCTCTTGCCATATGTAATTATGTACAATGGTTCACGTCCAAATAAATTGTCAACATGGCCAAAATACAACTATTTCCGTGCTGATGAGAAATATTATGAGATTGCTAACTTGTTAGGCTTGAAGCCAACTTCTGTTGAAGATGGTATAAGAAAGTATGCTAAGGCTTGCCGTGACTTGAATAAGTCTTTGGGTATGCCAACATCCTTCAAGGAAATGGGCCTCGATCGCGAACTCTTTATGTCCAAGGTGCATGAGCTTGCTATGATGGCTTATGAAGATCAATGTTCACCAGCTAACCCACGTCTACCAATGGTTGAAGACATGGAGCGCATAATGATTGACGCTTATGATGGTAAAGAGTGGTTCTAATTTGAACATTATTGTCCATAAATTGAGCGCAGTAGGCAAAACTACTGCGCTTTTTGATTGGTTATAGTTTTTTAATTGCTAGGTAACGTATATGGTATTTTAGTTAGGTTATACTTAGACTAACTTAATAGCTTTGAAGCGAGGTCATGATATGACATTAAATGATGCAATCAATCAGCGTGTTTCTGTGCGCCATTTTAAAGAATTACCGATGCAGGTGAATGAATTGACTAATTTTATGCGTGGCATTGAGGCTATTCCTAGCTTATTTGAGAATGAGACAGATACAAACAAAGCCAAAATAGCTTCCAAAAACTTAGCCTTTAAATTGTTGACACATGCTGAAGCTGAAAAAATGTTTTCTAATTTGAATAAAGTTTGTGTCTATGCACCATACTATTTATTCTTCTATGGGGAAGTAAATAGTGCTAATTTCTTGAATTGTGGTTATATTGGTCAAATTGCCAGCCTTTGGTTAGCTTGCAATAATTTAGCAGCTTGTTTTCAGCATACAGGCAAATTACGTTATATCGAAACTATGCCAACTGAAAAAGCCTCTGAGCCATCTTCTACTACCAAGAGCGAGGAAGCTAAGGCTTCAGATGATAATACCGAGCCAAATGGCGAGAGTTTCCAAGCTAAAAGTGAAACAATTTCGGAAAAAACAGGTGATAGCTTCACTGAAGCTAAACGTTTGCCTTTAGCCTTAGCATTAGGATATGCTGACAAAAGTGCTAAACTTTGCCCTAAGAAAGCTGTTAATAAGTGCTTGATTAGTGGCAGCCCAACACCTAATTTGAATTTGCAGCTACTTTTACAGACAGCTTGTCAAGCTCCATCAGAGTACAATAGTCAACCATGGCGCTTTTGGACAAATGATAATACTGTGCATATATTTACATGCACGACTTGGCCATTTAAGTCAGACTGGCATCAAGCTGCAGAGTCAGTAGCTTGTGGCGCCTTAGTAGCTAATTTGGCAACCTTAGCTGAATTGAAAAACTTGCCATACCAGATATTCTGTGAGAAGCAGGTGTTTTCAGAAATTGAAAAATTAACCTATCAACTCAGCTTTAGATTGCTCTAAATGTTAAGAAAACTTAACATCGACTTGCTGGAAATAACTAAGTCAACTTTGCTGATTTGCAAATTTTACGACAAATGAACAAATGATAATTTAAAGATTTGCATAAATTAATTAATAGAAAAATTGCAAATGAATGTAAGCTTTTCTTTATAATATTTATTGCTAAACAGCCCTGAACACGGACGTATTACCCCCTATTTGTATGTTCCCTAAGGGCTGTTTACTTTTGTGTATAGTTATATTTCATTAAAACAGCTCGCAACTAGCGAGCTATTTTTTATGGCTGATTAGAGGATAGGATGGTGTAAAAATAACTATACAATTCATAGTCAATGATTACGTTGGAAATTAGATTACGTTAGATAAGCTTGTGAAGCTGTTTTTTTAGATTGCAACAAAAAACCGAAACAACTTAAACTAAATTGTTTCGGTTTGAATCAGTATCGAGGTGACAGGACTTGAACCTACGACATCCTGCTCCCAAAGCAGGCACTCTACCACCTGAGCTACACCTCGAATGCTCAACAATTATACTTAATAATCTGACTAAATGCAAGCTTTTTCGCTGAAAATTCAAAATTTATTTTTTGTTGGCAAATATATAGCAAATTGCACAAAAAAATCGTAAATAAATACGATATATTATTGATGCTAACATGATTACTTGTTAAAATGAACCTATCAGGCAGTGGATAACAGCCCGAAAAATTCTTTGTTCGGAGGTAAGCATGGCCAAAAAAGAAATTATTTCTATGATTTTAGCAGGTGGTCAAGGCTCTAGACTAGGAACTTTGACGCAAAATATGGCTAAACCAGCTGTCCCTTATGGCTCACGTTATCGAATTATCGATTTTCCTTTAAGTAATTGTGTTAATTCAGGTATAAGTACAGTTGGCATCCTAACACAGTATCAGCCACTTGGCCTGAATACTTATATTGGTAATGGTCATCCGTGGGATTTGGACAGAAGCTTGGGTGGTGCTTTTATTTTGCCACCATATCAACGCTCAAGTGGTAGTGATTGGTACAAGAATACAGCTAATGCAATTTACCAAAACCGTGAATTCATTGATATGTTTTCGCCGAAATATGTTTTGATTTTGTCAGGCGATCATATTTACAAGATGAATTACAGCAATATGCTGAAGAAGCATGTCGACTCAGGCGCAAGTGCCACAATTGCGGTATTTGAAGTGCCGATGGAAGAAGCTTATCGCTTCGGCATCATGAATGTAGATAGCGATGATCGAATTATTGAGTTCGAAGAGAAACCAGCTCATGCTAAGAGTAATTTAGCTTCGATGGGTATTTATATTTTCAACTGGGATCAACTTAGACAGGCTCTGATCAATGATGAAGCTGATACTAACAGTGTGCATGATTTTGGCAAGAACATTATTCCGAATTATTTAGCATGCGGTTACAAATTGCAGGCTTATCGCTTTGATGGCTATTGGAAAGATGTGGGGACAATTGCATCATTGTGGGAAGCAAATATGGATATACTAGATTATCCTGAAGCGATTAATTTGCGTGATGATAGTTGGCGTATTTATAGCCGAAATCCAGTCAAACCAGCTCACTTTATTGCTGAAACAGCACGCGTGCACAATTCAGCTATGACAGATGGTTGCCAAATTTATGGTAAAGTTGAACATTCATTACTATCAGCATCCTGTATTGTGGAAGCTGGCGCTGAAGTGATTGATTCTGTTTTGATGCCAGGTACCCATGTCAAAGCTGGTGCTAAATTGGAACGCGTTATTGCCGGAATTAATTCAGTGATTGGCGAAGGCGTAGTTATCGGGTCAATTAGCGGCTTAACTGATTCGCCATATCGTAACAAGTTATGTACAGAGGGAGTTTCTGTAATCAACCATGGCGTGACTATAAAGGCCGGTAGCAAGTTACCAGCCGAGGTAATGGTTAATGCTGGCCTAAATGTAAGTGCGGAGCAAAATGTAGTTGAAAAAGAAGTTGCCATTTTATGGGAGGGCAATTTATGAAAAGTGATGCATGTGGTTTGATTTTCGCCGATGGAAATGGCGTTGAGCTGAGCGATTTAACTAGGTTAAGATCTTTAGCAGCTGTACCTTTTGCTGGACGTTATCGCATAATTGATTTTGCTCTATCTGATTTGGTCAATAGCGGTGTGAGTAAGGTTGGCGTTGTGACCAATAACAAATTTAAGTCACTGATTGACCATGTTGGAACTGGTTCTAACTGGGACTTAGATCACCGTAATCAAGGTGTGTTTTTGCTAACTCCTTATGTCACGTCTGCCTATCATCCAGGTATGAGCGATAATTTAGCTTCAATTGAGAATTTCTTAAGGCATAATCTGACTAGAGATGTCATTCTTTGCGGTTCTAGTGTTGTATTTAATTCTAATTTATTAGATGTCTTGCGTTGCCATCAAGAAACAGGCGCCGATGTCACAGTGATGTATGATCGGCACGATAATTTCCCAAGCCGCCCATACATTGTTTTAGAAACAGATGAAAACGACAAGCTTTTAAATGCCTGGAATGATCCAAGCTCCTTTGTCAGCAACAAGCTATTTTTAGGCTGCATGATTATCAAGCGTGAGGTTATGCTCAAATTGGTCGAGGAATTGATCAGTAAGGGTAATGGTGAGCTAACAGCACAGTATTTGTTGCATATGAGCCATAATCTTGATATTCGTTGCTATGAATATAAGGGAGAGAGTTTAAGAATTAATTCTGTACGTGATTATTACCAAGCTACACTTTCCTTACTTGATCGGGAAATCAGCCGCAAGCTGCTGGATACAGAAGATATTCTCTATACCAAAGTAAAGGATGAGGCACCAACGCTTTACACTGATACGGCCAGAGTGACTAATTCAATTGTTTCTGATGGTTGCGTGATTGCAGGTACAGTTGCGAATTCTTTGATTTTTCGACATGTCAAAATTGCCAAGTCGGCCACATTGAAAAACTGTGTGATTTTTCAAAATGTTGAAATTGCCAATGATTGTTATTTGGAAAATGTTATCCTTGATAAGGATTGTGTAATTCGCTCAGGCATTAAAATGATTGGGCACGACGACTATCCAGTTGTCATTGGTAAAGGAGCTGTAGTGTGATGAACGACAAACAGATGAAAGTTTTATTGGTTGCTTCCGAAGCTACTCCGTTTGTAAAAACAGGTGGTTTAGCTGATGTTGTCGGAGCTTTGCCGAAAGAGCTTAAAAAGCTAGGCGTTGATGCACGTGTCATCATGCCGCTTTATAAGTGCATCAAGCAAAAGTATGGCGATGAATTAGAGTTTATCCGTTGGTCTATGCTCAGAATGGGCTGGCGTAGCTTGTATGCTGGTTTATTCCGCTATAACTATGAAGGCGTTGAATATTATTTTGTCGATAATGAATATTATTTTAATTACGATGAAATATACAAAGATTACGAATTTGATATTGAACGCTTTTGCTTTTTCCAACGCGCAGTGCTAGAAGCGTTGGGGCAAGCTATGAACTTTTGTCCGAATTTGATTCATTGTAACGATTGGCAAGCTGGGTTGATCCCAGTTTTGTTGCAAGCTCAGTATCAAAAGTATGGATATTTCAAGGACGTTAAAACCTTGCTTACCATTCATAATTTGCGCTTCCAAGGTTATTGCAGCTATGAGAAAATGGCCGATTTAACTGGCCTAGATAATAGCTATCTCAATGATTATGGCGTGCTCAAAGATGGTTGGGCTAATTTCTTGAAAGCAGGTATTGTCTATGCTGACAAGATAACAACTGTTTCCAAAACTTATGCTAATGAAATACGCTATGATTTTTATGGCGAACATTTAGAGCAGGTAATCAATTATTACAGCAACAAATTGATGGGGATAACTAATGGTATAGATGAAAGCAAATTCGATCCAGCGACTGATCCTAATATTTGTCCGAATTATGATGTCGCAACATATAAAGAGGGCAAGGCAAAAAACAAATTAGCAGTGCAAAAATTGTTTGGCTTACAACAAGATCGGGATGTGCCATTGTTGGCTATGGTCAGTCGGTTAACTGATCAAAAAGGCTTGGATTTGTTGAATTATATAGCCGAAGAGCTTGTACAAACGGAAGATTGTCAAGTTGTCATTTTAGGCACGGGCGAAGCTCATTATGAGGAGTCGTTGCGCTATTTTGCTGATAAATATCCTAAGCGCTTTAAAGCTTGTTTGAAATTTGATTTGGCTCTGTCTAATAAGCTGTATGCAGCTTCAGATTTCTTTTTGATGCCGTCAATTTTTGAACCATGCGGAATTAGCCAGATGATTGCCATGCACTATGGCAGTTTGCCAATTGCACGTGAAACAGGTGGCTTGTGCGATACAATCACGCCTTACAATAAATATACACATACAGGTACTGGCTTTACGTTTGCTAACATCAACGCTAATGAGTTCTTAGATGTTATCAGACGTGCCTTGGCAGTTTATAGAGCTTCACTAAATAATGAAAATCAGGACTTAAATTGCTTAATTAAGCAGGCGATGATTGCTGACTTCAGTTGGCAAAAAGCAAGTTTAGCTTACCGTGACTTATATGAAAGTATGTTACAATGAACCTACTTTAGCGAGCTTGACTTGTAGCGTGCAACTTTTCACTTGCAGCTAATGTCTGGAAAGGGCGGGCTGATGGAGAAGAAGAGTTTTAGCATGGGCGATTTTGTCGCTTGTGTTTTGGTTGTTGGCTTTATATATTGGCTAAGTATGAATCTTAATTATGTGCCAGCTTGGCTGTTATGCGTGTCTGCCAAGCTGTTACCGTTGATTTTAGGTGCCTGCTTAGCTTTTATTATTAATATTCCAACTAGCTTTATTGAACGTCACTTTTTCGCTAATAAATGGGGCAAGTATGATACTTGGCGTTTGCGCTTAAAACGACCTGTATCTCTATTAGCAGCTTTGTGCTTCTTAGGAATGCTGTTGTATGCCTTCTTCGCTTTACTATTGCCAGAACTTAATGCCACACTCTTACGCTTGAGCTCGCAGATACCGCTTTTTGTAAGGAACCTTAGTTATAAGATTCAAGAATTAGGTGAAAAGCGGCCACAGTTAGTTGAATTTGCCAGAGCGAATAATATCAATATTGATGAATTAATCGAACAGTTCAGTTTGAATTATGCTAATCTCTTGAAGTTAGCTATTAGCCGTCTGTCTAACGTTGCTTTGGACATCATAAGCAGTACATTCATATTTGTTATCAGCCTAGTTTTTGCTGTTTATATTATCTTGGGCAAGGAACAATTAGGACGCGAATTGACCAAACTTTGTTATGCTAATTTTAACGAAGCAAAAGTAGATAGGTTTCTGAAATTAATGATTTTTGCGAGCAAAATGTTTTCACGCTATATTGCTGCAACCTGTCTTGAAGCTAGTATTTTAGGCTCATTAGTCTTTATTGCAATGTGTATTTTCAAAGTGCCGTATGCTGTATTGGTTGCTGTAATTGTAAGTACTTTTGCACTAATTCCAATCTTTGGTGCTTATATTTCAGCTGGCTTAGGCTTTGTTTTGATTTTGACAGTGAATTATCATAAGGCCTTGCTGTTTTTGCCTTTACTGTTGATTATTCAACAGATCGAGGGCAATTTAATTTATCCTTTAGTGATTGGTTCGCAAGTTGGTCTGCCAGCAGTATGGGTTTTCTTAGCTGTTTTGGTAGGCGGAAATTTCTTCGGCTTGCCGGGGCTATTAGTTTCCGTGCCGATTGCAGCTGTTTTATATGTTGTGATTGAGAAAGATTCCGAAAAAAAAGCACGTAACAAGGCAATAAATCCAGATAAGCTAAAGAGTGTTGTTGCATTTTTCAAAGTTGAGAAAGATGTTGATGCTGTCACACAATATAAACCAGAGAAATCCATCTGGTCAAAGCGCCTTATTATGCCGAATCTTCCACGTATGCAGAAGGATAAAGATGTGAATAATGAAAGTAATCAGAAGCAATTTGAGGGCGAAAAAGAAGAACAGAGTAAAGACGCTTAGCATTGAAATATACTAGCATTTGATATAAAATTGACGATAGTTACTCAAGACTTTGAGTCAATGGTTATAATAGTAGTGAAGATCTTATTATCAGGAGGTAGTTATGGCAATAAGAGTAGGTATTAATGGTTTCGGACGTATTGGACGTTTGGTATTTCGTGCAATCGCTGATAAGGGCTTGTTAGGCAAAGAAATCGAAGTCGTTGCTGTTACAGATATGGCTACAGATGCTGAATATTTTGCATATCAGATTAAGTATGATTCAACACAAGGCAGATTTGAGCATGAAATCTCCAGCAAGAAGTCTTCAGCTGACTTAGAGCACGATGATATTCTTGTAGTAGATGGTCACGAAACAAAGTGCATTATGGCTCAACGTGATCCAGCTGATTTGCCATGGGGCGAATTGAAGGTTGATTATGTTATCGAGTCCACAGGCTTGTTCACAAAGAAAGAAGCTGCTGAGGGTCACTTAAAAGCAGGTTGTAAGAAAGTTATCATTTCAGCTCCAGGTAAGGGCGGCGTTAAGACTATTGTTATGGGTGTTAACGAGAATGAATACACAAAGGAAGATAACATTGTTTCCAATGCTTCCTGCACAACAAACTGCTTAGCTCCTGTTGTACACGTCTTGTTGAAGGAAGGTTTCGGTATCGAAACTGGTTTGATGAGCACAATTCACTCCTATACAGCTACACAGAAGACTGTTGATGGTCCTTCCAAGAAGGACTGGCGCGGTGGTCGTGCTGCTGCTGTCAACACAATCCCAAGTTCAACTGGTGCTGCTAAGGCTGTCGGTCAGGTATTGCCAGCAACAAAGGGCAAATTGACAGGTATGAGCTTCCGTGTGCCAACTCCAACAGGTTCAGTTGTTGACTTGACATTCCGTACAGAGAAAGAGACAAGCATTGAAGAAATCGATGCGGCTTTCAAGAGAGCTTCTGAGACATACATGAAGGGTATCTTGGGTTACTCCAAGGATGATTTGGTATCCACAGATATTATTCATGATGAGCGTTCTTCAATCTATGACAGCAAGGCTACATTGCAAAACAACTTGCCAGGTGAGAAGCGCTTCTTCAAAGTCGTTAGCTGGTACGACAATGAGTGGGGTTATTCAAATCGTGTCGTTGATTTACTCCGTTACATGGCAGCTAAGGATGCTGAGTAATTGTTAGTGTAAATTAATAATTTAGCATAGATTCAGGCCTACACAGAACGTGTAGGCCTTTTTATTACTTCGACACAATTAAGCTTTTAACAGGTTGATGGCCGAACAGAGTAGACTAATTTCTTGCGTTCACAATTAATTTACATAGCTAGCTTAAAAGCCTTGACATTAGACTAGCAATTTGTTATTATTCTCGATGTCGCAATCAGCGGGCCTTTAGCTCAGTCGGTTAGAGCAGCCGGCTCATAACCGGTCGGTCCTGGGTTCGAGTCCCTGAGGGCCCATTCAAGACAATTATATATGTGGGGAAGTTCCCGAGTGGCCAAAGGGGGCAGACTGTAAATCTGTTGTCTACGACTTCGATGGTTCGAATCCGTCCTTCCCCATTAAGAGCTCCATAACATGGAGCTCTTTTTTTTACCCTAAATTTAATACAAAGAGCAATTTCTATGGCTGAGTGGGAACTTTAACCAATATTAGATTTATTCTATAATGATAACTTAATGAATTACAAAGGATAAACGTCATGACAATGCCAAGTGAACAAGCTGAGTTAAGAACTTTTAATTTAGATGCCATTTTAGCAAGTTCAGCTCAAGCTAAATTTAGTGCTTTTAGAGAATCTGGACTTATCTTTCGTTATGCTCGTTTTGCTTATAAGGTGGAAGAGCTAGAGACAGAAATTGAACTAAAGGTAGTTTATGATTTTGAGATAGCGCCTTTATTTAAATTTGCACCATCTTTTAGCTTGCGTTTACCTGCATCTAAGGCACTTAGAGACAAACTAGCTGATAGGCAGAAATTAGAAGCATTATTATTTCAAATAGGCTGTATGGAGAGCTTGTCTTATTGGAAATGCTTTTGCCCAAAATACTACAAAATGGACATTACTAGCTTAAAGGCAGAAGCAAAGGCTGTATGGCTAGATTGGTTTTATAACGGCTTAGGTGAAATGCTATATCGTAACCAAATAAATTGTCACAAGGCTGAACTTTTGACTTTTTTAGGAAAAGAAAATAAGCTAACTGCAACAATCTCCAGTTTTACAGGTGAAACTGTACAAGCTTTGAATGAGCTCATGGCCAAAACTAGTTTTAAGGAAAAAATTGATGTTAGCTGGCAGATTGTAGATAGCTTATCTAAGGCAAGTATTTTGCCGATAGAGTCTAGGAAAGAGCAACAAGCTGTTTTAATTCCAGTTGGCGGTGGCAAAGACTCAGTTGTCAGCTTAGAGCTTTTAAGAAAAGCCCCATACAAGCGTTATGGCTTTGCGATTAATCCAAGTCAAGCTTGCTTAGATTCACTGAAATTGGCCGATGTTAAAAAAGCCGATTGCTTCTTTATTAAGCGTAATTTGGATAGAAGAATAGTTGACTTGAACAAATTAGGCTTTTTGAATGGGCATACACCATTTTCAGGCATAGTTGCTTTTTATAGCTATTTAGTTGCGTATTTAACTGATATACCTTATATAGCCCTGTCCAATGAAGCATCAAGCAATGCCGCAACAGTCAAGGGTAGCGAGATTAATCATCAGTATTCTAAGACAAGTCAATTTGAAGCTAGTTTCCAAACTTATGCCCAGACTTATCTTGGCAATTGTGCGTATTATTTTAGCTTTTTAAGAGTCTTCAATGAATTAGCTATTGCAAGAATATTTGCTAAGTTTCCAGCTTATTACACATTTTTCCGTTCCTGCAATTTAGGTTCTAGGCAGGGAGAGAATATGTGGTGTGGAGAGTGTGCAAAATGCTTGTTTGTGTATTTGATTTTAAGCCCTTATATAACTAAAGAGCGCTTAGAAGCGATATTTAATGCAAATCTGCTCAAAAATAAAGCATTGCTTCCAGATTTGGCTGGCTTATTAGGTGTAACTGAGGTCAAGCCGTTTGAATGCGTAGGCACGGTGAATGAAGTTAGCTATGTTATGGCAATTTTATTAAATCAAGCTAAAGCAGAGGAAGATTGCTTGCTCAAAGAGGCAAAGAACTGGGTTATGCAAGGACGTTGTCCATTTATTAAATATCAAGCAGGTTCTTACATTTATCTTGGAGAAGATCCATTAGAGTGGCAGGAAGCGAAGTTGATTCCAGCTGAGTTTAAGCAAATTTTACAGACAAATTATGCTGAAATTATGGGGGACTAATATGAACAAGGAAGAAGTTTTAAGCAAACTAAAGACACGTTTTTCTGGTAAAAAAGTGTTAGTTTTGGGCTTGGGCCGTGAGGGAAAAGCTAGCTTAAAGTTTATTTTGGAAAATTATGCAGCTTTAGGCGTAGACAGCTTAGGTGTGGCAGATCAAAATGTTGAAGTGTGTCGTAATTGCGTTTTAAAAGCTAATCAAACTTATAATTTAAGTGTGCAAGATTTTAGTGGTCCTGACTACTTAAAGTCTATGGCACAATTTGATTTGGTTTTGAAGAGCCCTGGTATTTCGTTTAAGGGTTTAGAATATTTGCCTGCGCCAGAACATACACGTGAATTAGCAAGCTTAAAAGCTGCCCCTAAAACAGAAATAAGCTGCCAAGTTGACTTATTCTTGCAACTTTATGGCGAGCAGACAGTGACTGTAAGTGGAACTAAAGGCAAATCAACTACGACAACTTTAATCAAAGAGTTGTTAGCAATTACAGGCTTTGATTCAGTGCTCCTAGGCAATATCGGCATCGCGGCCTTTGAACAGATTTTTAGCTTAGAGTCTAAAGTAGCTGCCTTGGAACTATCTTGTCATCAACTCGAATTTACCTGCCATGCAAGTTCAGTTGCACTTTTGACGAACTTTTATCCTGAACATTTGGATCATTACCATAGCTTGGCTGAATATTACCAAGCAAAATTAAACTTGCTCAAATTTGCTAAGCCAGGACAGATTGTGGTTTTGCCAGCTTATGAGCCGATATTGCTAGAGTTGGCTTTAGCTGAGCTTAAGAAAGAGCAACGTGTATTTTTCTTATGCCGTAATTTAACTGATCTTCAAAATTTGCAAAAATTATATGAAGATATGAAAGTACCAGCTACAGCCTTTGCCTTTTACTATGATCTTACTAATAAAGAACTTACACTGTTAGGTCAATTAGACCAAGCAAACGCAAAGACAGAGAAGTTAAAGTTAGCTTTTTCTAAGCAATTAGAGGTTGTGCATATACAACTTGATAGCATTTTGGCTGTTATAGCTACCTTTGCTCATAGCTGTATCGATTATGAACGGACGAACAATTCAAGCTTGAATACAAGCTTGCTCAAAAAGCTTTGGGCTAAATTTAGCCAAACAAAAGTGGCAGGAATTAATCAATGCCTAAAGAATTTTATAGGCTTAGAGCATCGCTTACAATATGTAGGTACTTATAGAACCCATCAAGTGTACAACGATTCAATTAGCACAATTCCTTTGGCTGCGATAAAAGCATTGCAGGCTTTGCCAAATTGCCAAACAATCATTTTAGGGGGCTTAGATCGAGGCTTAGATTATTCTAGCTTAATTGACTTCCTAAAAGATAAAAAAGTTAATGTAATCGCTTTGAAAGATACAGGCTGGAAGATTGTTGATTGCCTGCAAAATCTAGGGGCAAAGACGAAAGCTATTAAAGTTGAGAACATGCATGCAGCAGTTAAATTAGCCTATGAAATTACAGAAGCAGATAGAGGCATTTTGCTTTCGCCAGCAGCAGCTAGTTATAATACATACAAAGACTTTACAGAACGTGGATTAGATTTTGTTAATGAAATTAAACAACAAGCTGAGAGAATATAGGCATGGTAAGCTATAGAAGTAAAGTCATAAGGAAATGAGGGTATAATGCCAAGACGCAAGAAAAAAAGCAGTTTATCAGCTGAATTAGCTAGCCTTTGCACAATTTTAATGCATACGGCATTCGGCTTATTAATGATGTTGATGCTAGTAGCGACAGTGCTATTTTGTTTGTTGGTCCTTTTGACGGGCAATAGTTATCATGTAGTTTATTTGTTACTAGGTATTGTGTTATTTATGCTTATCATTGTTGCATGGTTGCGCTATTACATGCAGGGGAGATAAGTGAACTAAAGTCAAAGTGGCTGGCTAATTAAGCTATTAGTGTATAAATAATTACCAATTATTGAAAAAATGGCCTTTTTTCAGCAATTTTGTTGACAGTACCGCTAGCTTTGTTAAAATTAGAGTATCTGGCGGACAGATTATTAGATGGTTAACGAGGTGAAAATATGAGAGAATTTTTGATGAATGACATCGATGTGCAGAAGTTCATGCAAGCATTGGACAATTGCAAGGGTAATGTTTATTTGATTAATGATGAAGGCGATAAGTTTAATTTGAAGAGCAAATTAAGCCAGATGATCGGTTTGGTCCGCTTGATTGAAGGCGGCAAATTAGCAGAAGCTAAGATTGTCTGCGATAACGTTGATGATGAGTCATACTTGTTCCGCTTGAATTTGTTTGGCGAGGATAATTTTCAAACTAAGTAAATAGTGAAATAGTGAGCGCACCTTCTGGGTGCGCTTGCTTTTTTTGCTGTGCTATGCTAATTTATTGTGGTTGCGTGGAGAGTTGGCCGAGCGGTCGAAGGCGCACGATTGGAAATCGTGTTTACGTGTACAATAGCGTAACGGGGGTTCGAATCCCCTGCTCTCCGTTATTTTTAGGGGCAGATAATTGATGAATTATCTGCTTTTTGTTTGACACGTCTTGTAATTTCTGCTATATTTGAATAACGCCTGTAAGGGCTTTATTTTTTGTGATTAAATTCGGAGGAAAGACCATGGCTAAAGCAGCAGTGAGAGACAAGATTATTTTAGCTTGTGAAGATTGCAAGCAACGCAACTATTCAACTAAGAAGAATAAGTCCAATACAAAAGATCGTTTAGAGTTGAAAAAATACTGCCGTTTCTGTAGAAAGCATACAGTACATAAGGAAACTAAGTAGTTTCGTTATTATAAGGAGTGAAAATGGCTAAGAATTCAGAAAAACAGGGCAAGGTTTCAGCAGTAGATAAACTAAAGAAATTTTTCCTCGGTATTTATACAGAGCTTAAGCTGGTCGTTTGGCCAACTAAGAAGACATTCCAACAGTCAGTTGTGACAGTCTTGGTTCTCTGCTTTATTTCAGCCCTCTTGATCTTTGTCGTTGACACGGCTATGCGCCTTGTACTAGACATCACAGGCTTTAATGAACCTGTTAAGAAACAGCCTGTTGTAGCACAGACTAAACAAGAAGATAAAGCAACAGAGTCAACAGTTAAAGTTAGTGAAACTGTTAAGCCAGAAACAACTACGGCAAGCGTAGCAGCTACAACTAAGTAATGGAGAGAGGCATGGAGCAAGCTTTGAATGATGCAGATAAACAGGCAACTTCTGAATTAGCTGCCGATGCTGCTTTACAAGATACTGATAAGGCTGCGGAAAATACTGAAACTAATCCAGTTGATCAAGAGACGAAAGATGCCTTGCCAGAAGCAAAATGGTATGTAGTACATACTTATTCAGGCTATGAGAATAAAGTTAAGGCAACGTTGACACAAGTTATCCAGAATCGTGGCTTGGAGAACTTGATTCAAGAAGTTTCAGTGCCAACTGAGGAGCAAGTTGAGATTAAAGACGGCAAGCGCCATACTTATGAGCGCAAGGTCTATCCTGGTTATGTGCTTCTTAAGATGGTAATGAGCGATGAACTTTGGTATATCGTTCGTAACACACGTGGCGTTACAGGCTTTGTTGGCCCAGATGGCGACCCAATTCCTTTGACAGCTGAAGAATTAGCAATCGTTGGCGTTGAAACAGACTGGGATCCAATTGTGGATTACAAAGTTGGCGATCCAATCAAGGTCATTCATGGTCCTTTGGAAGGCTTTATCGGTACTGTACAAGAGATCAACCACGAGAAGAAGAAAGTTATTGTTGTTGTTTCTATGTTCGGTCGTGAGACTCCGGTTGAACTGGAATTTACACAAGTACTTGCTGTATAATTAGAAAATCTAAGCAAGCATTGCTTGCTTATAAATATTTGGGAGGTGGCCTATGGCCAAGAAAGTTACAGCTTTTATTAAGCTGCAGATTGAAGCTGGCAAAGCAACTGCTGCGCCACCGGTCGGACCAGCACTGGGTCAACATGGTTTGAATATTGCCCAGTTCGTTAAGGATTTTAACGCTGCTACAAAGAATGAAGCAGGCATGGTTATTCCGGTTGTTATTACCGTATACGCAGATCGTACATTTACATTTGTAACGAAGAAACCACCAGTAGCTTCTCTGTTACGTAAAGAATGCAAGATCGAGAGCGGTTCTGGTGTTCCTAACAAGACTAAAGTTGCTACAATGACATGGCAGCAATGCTTAGACTTAGCTAAGATCAAAATCGTTGATACCAACGCAGCAAGCGTCGAGGCTTGTGCAAGCATGATTGCTGGTACAGCTCGTAGCATGGGTATTGTTGTTGATGGTAAACCGGATAAGGAGTAAGCGCATGAAACGTGGTAAGAAATATTTAGAGGCTGTTAAAAAGTACGACCGTTTCAAAGTTTACCCTGCAAGTGAAGCAGTTTCTGTTGTCAAAGAGATGAGTGAAGCTGCTCAGCGTAAATTTGATGAGACAGTCGAATTACATGTTCGTTTGGGTGTTGACTCACGTCACGCTGATCAACAAGTTCGTGGTGCCGTAGTTTTGCCTAATGGTACTGGTAAGAAAGTACGCGTCTTAGTCTTCTGCAATGAGAAGCTCAAGGATGCTGCTATTGCTGCTGGTGCTGATTATGCTGGCGGTATGGAATTAGCTGAGAAGATTCAAAAAGAGAACTGGTTTGAATTTGATGTTGTTATTGCAAGCCCTGATATGATGGGTGTTGTCGGTCGATTAGGCCGTGTCTTAGGTCCTAAGGGCTTGATGCCAAACCCAAAGGCTGGCACAGTTACACCAGATGTAGCTAAAGCTGTTAAAGAGTCTAAGGCTGGTAAGATCGAGTTCCGTTTGGACAAGGCTAACATCATTCACTGCCCAATTGGTAAGACATCATTTGAGGTTAGTGCTTTGGAGGAGAACTTCAGGACTTTGATGAACGCTATTTGGCGTGCTAAGCCAGCAGCAGCTAAGGGACAATATGTTAAGAGTTGTGTTATCACATCTACAATGGGTCCTGGCGTTAAGGTTGTTTCAAGCCTTTAACGACTTGTTGATTTAATTATTGAAGCAAGGCTTTTAGGCCTTGCTTCTTTTTATATGCTATGTTACACTACAGTAGTTGTACCAAAGATAGCCGGTGCGCTCTAGCGCTTAATATCCTGCTGAGGTGAGCACTATATGTTTATTATTTGCTTCGCTCTCTTGCTTTGGTAAGAGATTTTTTTATGTAAAGGAGGAGACTGAATGCCAAGTTCTAAGGCTTTTGAAAGTAAACAAGCTGTTGTTAATGAGCTTAAAGAATTGTTCAGCAATGCTGAGACAATCGTTTTGGCTGATTATCGTGGCTTGACTGTTGAACAAGATACTGAGATGCGTAAGGCTTTACGTGAGAATGGGGTTTCATACCATATCTACAAGAATCGTTTAGCTAAGATCGCAGCTAAGGAAGCTGGTTTGGAAGGCTTGTGCGATTTGTTGCAAGGCCCAACAGCTTTTGCTATTAGTAATGAAGATGCTGTAGCTCCTGCTCGCTTGTTGAAGCAGTATAACGAGAAATTTAAATTACCAGTACTCAAGGGTGGCGCTAACGCCGGTGTAGTTTTGTCTGTTGATAAGATCAAGGAATTAGCTAATATTCCTGATATGACAACCTTGCGTACTAAGTTAGCTTACAGCTTAGTCAGCCCAATTACAAAATTGGCTATGACTTTGAAGGCTGTTAGTGAAAAACAAGGAGAAGCTGCACCAGAGACTGCTAGCGCTCCTGAAGCTTAATGCCAGAGTTTTATCGAGATTGATGATATAAGGAGGATAATATGGCAAACGAGAAAATTACTCAAATTTTAGAAGATGTTAAAGCAATGACAGTCTTGGAATTAAATGAATTAGTCAAGGCTATCGAAGAAGAATTCGGCGTATCTGCTGCTGCAGTTGCAGTTGCTGCTCCTGCTGCTGGTGGTGCTGCTGGTGGTCAAGAAGAAGAGAAGAGCGAGTACACAGTTATTTTGAAATCAGCTGGTGCTTCCAAGATCAAAGTTATCAAGGCTGTTCAAGCTATCACAGGTTTGGGATTGAAGGATTCTAAGGACTTGGTTGATGGCGCTCCTAAGACATTGAAGGAGAATGTTGAGAAGGCTGAAGCTGACGAGATCGCTAACAAGATTAAGGAAGCTGGCGGCGAAGTCGAATTGAAGTAATTTGCTACTTAAGATTGAGCCGTTACTAAAGTGACGGCTCTTTTAAAAAAGGTACTTGACATTAGAAAAATGCTCATGCTATAATAGCAAAGCGCTTCAGTCGCTAAGACTTTAGTGATTCGAAGTTACGGCGGTATAGCTCAGTTGGCTAGAGCATTCGGTTCATACCCGGAGTGTCGTTGGTTCGAATCCTACTACCGCTATTTATTGGCCCGTTGGTCAAGAGGTTAAGACATTGCCCTTTCACGGCGAAGACAGCAGTTCAATTCTGCTACGGGTCATCTTGACAATAAAGTTTATGAGTGCTATACTAATTAAGCTCCGATTGATGCGGGATTAACTCAGTGGTAGAGTGTCACCTTGCCAAGGTGAAAGTCGCGAGTTCAAGTCTCGTATCCCGCTTCTACTTCGGAGCTTTTTTGGCACCATAGCCAAGTGGTAAGGCAGAGGTCTGCAAAACCTTTATGCATCAGTTCAAATCTGATTGGTGCCTTCGAAGGGGGAAACATTGTTTCCCCCTTTTTTTCGTGCCTTTCTTTCTCAGTTGAGCCATGAGCGAGCTTTGGGGTAGAATAGCAGTAAATAGATTTTGTGCCTGATTAGTAGTGAGGTTTGAACATGATTAATCGTTGTGCCATTCTGCATAAGCCCTTATCTGAATATGCTTTTATGAACAGTGAAACGAGTTTAACGATTCGTTTGCGTGCTGCTTTAAATAATTTGCAAAAATGTACGTTGTATTATGCTGATCGTATGCAGCCAAGTGAGCCGCTTTTGTTTACGGCTGTACCTATGGAGCTAGCTCATTCTGACCTTTATTTTAGCTATTTTGAAGCTACTTTTGCTTCATTGCACAGACGTGTTTGCTATTATTTTTTGTTGGATTCTGGTGATGAGCAGCTAATTTTTTATGATGGCAATTTCTATAAAGAGTTAGCTACTGACAGGCGTGAACTTTATCAGTTCCCATATTTAAGACGTGAGGAAGTCAGTACAGTGCCTGAGTGGTTCAAGCATGCTGTTGTCTATAACATTTTCCCAGATAGCTTTGCAAGCTCCAAAGCTAATTTGCATGTCCAGGCTACAGAATTAGCTGATGAACGTACAGGTCAGGTCTTACATACTCGTTTGGGCGGCAACTTACGTGGCATAATCGAAAATATTGACTATATTAAATCGCTTGGCTTTAATTGCCTGTATTTAAATCCGATTTTTACAGCGGCCGAATATCATCGCTATGATTTACTTGATTATTTTCATGTTTCGCCAAATTTGGGCACAGATGCAGAGTTCAAGGAGCTAGTTGTAGCTTTGCATGCTAGAGATATGCATATCATCATCGACGGCGTGTTTAACCATAGTAGCTGGTATTTCTTTGCTTTTAATGATGTGGTGGAGAATGGCGAAAATTCGCGTTACAAAGATTGGTATTATGATTTGAAATTCCCAGTCAAACGACCTGAAAATGGTGAAAAGCCAAGCTATGCAAGCTTTGCCTATGAGCCTAAGATGCCTAAATTAAATACATCTAATCCTGAAGTTAGGGATTATTTCCTGCGTGTTTGTGTTTATTGGTTAGAAGAATTTGATGTTGATGGCTGGCGCTTGGATGTGGCCAATGAAGTAGATAAGGCTTTCTGGCAAGCTTTCAAAAATCGTGCAAGATCAGTCAAACAAGACGCTGTATTAATTGGTGAAATTTGGGAGAGTTCAGAGCGTTGGTTGCAGGGAGATATGTTTGATTCGGTTATGAATTATGCTTTCCGCAATCATTGCCGTGATTTCTTTGCCTTGGGCAAATTTAATCCAACTGAGTTTGATGCTAGAATTAGTCAAATGTTAATGCGTTATCCAACTGGTATCCAATTAGGCCAGCTGAATTTGTTGGATAGTCACGATGCACCACGCTTTTTGTCCTATTGTGACTTGGATTTAAGGAAATGGCGGCAGGCTGAGGCTTATATTTTCACAAGTCCAGGCGTACCATGTGTATTCTATGGCGACGAGTTAGGCGTTTCTGGCTATGAAGAGCTTGATTTCCGTAGGGCTATGCCTTGGCAGAATGTTTATTTTGATGAATGTGATTTTATCAAGCAATTAGCTGATTTACGTAAAGAACAAGTTGTGATTTATGGTAATTATCGAACACTTTTAGTCACAGATAACTTATATGCCTTTAAGCGTGAGTTAGGTGAGGAGAAGTTAGTTGTCATATTTAATCTGTCTGAAACGGAAATTGATTTACGGCAGTATCCAAAATTTGACAATTTGAATTTGCTTGATAAAGAGGCTACGTTGGCCAAAGCCTATGTGAAAGCAACAGCCCGATTAGGTGCTCGTGGCTTTGCTGCTTTTTTGCTAAAGTGAGAATGTGAGGCGAGAAAATGCAACTTAGTGTGAATGCTCAAGCGTTCAAACCAGCGTATCAGGCTTGCTTAATTTTACAAACAGCTGAAGCTAATTGTTTAGAGGAACTGTTAGAAAGCTTTGTTACGCCTGAGGTTTTAGCCAATAAATTGGCTAATTACAATTTTAATTATGTTCTAGCTGAGCTTTTAAAACGTTTAGATGAGAAGGAGCAGATTGCGTTATTAGCGTATGCCAACTTTGCTTTTTGGCCTAGGCAATATAGCTATTTAGTTATTAAGCAGCCTTTGTTGCTTAAATGTTTACTGGCAAATACTTGGCAGATGCCAATTGAAGAATACGTGAGTAAGGTAGCTGAATTTGATGACTTGATAAGTGATGCTAGACCGATCAAATTAGAGCACAATTTAAGCCAGCTCTCAGCTACGTTCAAACCTGAAACAAATGTCGCGGAACTTACAGATTTAGTTATGCAAGTTAAAAATGACGATATAGAAGCTTTAGATTTGCTCAATCTGCCGCTCATAACTTTAGAAGCGCAGGCTAATTACAATTGTCTACGTCTGCTGCAAAGTTTATATAATATAACTTCAACTTATTTGGCTGATGATAAGTTCTGGCCCACATTTGTGAATAGAGCTAGCATGGCTCAGGTTTGGCAAATTGTCATTGAGCAAGTGCCAGTTCTTTTACGCTTATTGCCACAGATTGATGCAATGAGTGATGAGATGAGCAGTTTGCTTGTTTCATTTACCAAGCATTCTGCAAATGCTTACTTACCAATATTAATTGAACTTGGTCAAGCTTTCTTAACGGAGCTTAATAAGGTGAATCAACCTAATATTTTAGCTACTGATGCAAAATTGTTGGTGCAATTTAATTTACTTTTTGCAGCTGATCAGGCTTTATTTGGAGCCAAAAAGGCAGCTTTGCAGACTTTCTATCAACAAAATTTGCAAGCCAAACCTGATGCAGAGCTTATAGTTAAGTTTAGACAACTATTTGTTCAGATATTTGATACTGTTTTAGCTAGGAATAGTGGTAACATATATCTAACTGAGTTTTTGCTTGAAGCTAATGATTTAGAGTTAGCGAAGCGTTTACAGCGTTATATTGCCGAGAGGTATAGCCAAGAGGAGCTACTTAAGCTCAGAGATGGGCAAAAAGAGTGGCTACGAGCTTTGGCATATTACAATTTGCAGTTTAAGCAAAAATAGGTAATTAACCAAAGGTTGGGAAAGTGGTATGGCAGTTTCAGTCAGCTTAAAACGGATTATTGATGAATTTAAATTGGAAGTTATCACGAGCTACACTGATTTAGATGATGTAGTGATTCAGGTAGCGGATGTAACTAGACCAGGCTTACAATTAACGGGCTTTTTTGACCATTTTGGTGCTAATCGCCTACAATTAATCGGCAATATGGAGATGGCTTATTTGGAGCAATGTGAGCCCAAAGAACGCTTAGTACGTTTGTCTAATTTGTTTGCAAGAGGTATTCCAGCCTTGATTGTCTCAAGAGATTTGGAAGTTGGCACGGAGATGTTGGTGGCTTCTAAGCGTTACAGCGTGCCGATTTTGCGTACTTCACAAGCGACAAGTGATTTTATCAGTGCTTTGATCAAATTCTTGAATTTAGAGTTGGCACCACATACAACTTTGCATGGCGTTTTGGTTGAGATTTATGGTGAAGGCATTTTGATTTTAGGTGAAAGTGGCGTTGGTAAGTCTGAGACGGCTATGGAAATTGTTAAGCGTGGACATCGTTTGATTGCAGATGATTTGGTTGAAGTTAGACGTGTCAGTGATACAACTTTAGTTGGCCAGGCCCCCGAGATGATCAGGCACCTCATTGAGATTCGCGGCTTAGGTATCATGGACGTTAAGGAGTTGTACGGTGTTTCATCTGTTAAGATGCAAGATTCAATCAACTTCGTGATTAATTTGGAGCTTTGGGACGAGAATAAAGTCTATGAACGTTTGGGCACACAAGAGGAATACACAGATATTTTGGGTATTAAAGTGCCATCTATCACTATTCCAGTGCGTCCAGGTCGTAACTTGGCAATTATTGCCGAAGTGGCAGCCATCAACTTTAGACAAAAGCAGATGGGTTACAATGCTGCTGAAGCATTGCTTGAACGTTTGTTTGGTAACACAGAAGATAAAACGGTTTTAATTTAAACTAAGCTTTAGTTTGTGATTTTAGGAGAATGATATGGAGTTATTTGCGCAAGAGATAGCGGCATTAGAGGCGACAAAAGAACGACAAGCAAAGTATATGCAAGCTACGCAAAGTAAAGAGTGGTCAGACTTTTTGCTTACATTCCCTAATATTCGTAAAAATGTACGCCTGAATGATTATTGCAATTTTGCAGTTGGCGGTTTGGCCAAATTATTTTTAGAAATTACTTCAGAAGCTGAATTGGTGCACTTGTTTTGCTATTTGCAAGCACATAAATTAGAGCTACCATTGGCTATAATTGGTCAAGGCTGCAATTTGTTAGTGGCTGATGCAGGTGTTTCAGCTTTGGTTTTATATTTAGGCCCCAAATTTTCACGTGTGGCTCTACAAGCTGATTACAATACATGGGATTATCCTTATATCGAGGAAGCTTTACGCCAAAAAAGACAAGCGCAAGCTGATTTTTCTGAGACAGATTTAGCGAATTATTGCTTAGTACACGCACAAGCTGGCCAAACTTTGAAAGAGCTGGTTAGACAGTTAGCTGCTAAGTCCTATACAGGTTTAGAGTTTGCTTGTGGTATTCCAGGCACTTTAGGTGGAACTACTTACATGAATGCTGGAGCTTACGGCGGTTCTGTGAGTGATTGTATTGTCGGAGTACGCTATTTAGCTAAAACTGGTGACATAGTGGAAATTCGCCCAAGTTACATGGAATTGGCATATCGCTCTAGTTATTTTATGCGCAAAGAAATGCAAGGTGCTGTGATTTTAGGCGTTAGCTATTTACTCAAACGCGGCGATAAAGCAGACATAGATGCCAAAATAGCTGAATTGACAGAAAAGCGTTGTACGATGCAACCTTTGGATTTGCCAAGTGCTGGTTCGATTTTTAAGCGGCCAGTGCCATTTTATGCTGGCAAGCTGATCAGTGACGCTAATTTGAAGGGTTACAGGATTGGCGGAGCAGAAGTTTCAACTATACATGCAGGCTTTATTGTGAATATCAGTCGTATGTGTACAGCGAAGGATGTCTGCAAGGTAATTCACCATGTACAAACTGTGATTAAAGCTCAAAATGATGTGTTACTTGAGACGGAAGTGCGCTATTTTGGTGATTTTACAGCTGCTGATTTTGCAGACTGTGAGGTAGAGCATGTCTAATTCAGAGCAAGCTACCAATTTTAGTTTTTCGCAAGCGACTAAACAAGAAATTTGTCAGGCTATGCAGGCTAGATTAACTGAACAAGCCTTAGCTTTCAGTGAGTTTGAAAAGCAAAATTTGTACAATCGTATACAAAGTCAGTTTAGTTATGGCAGTCGCTCTAAGCATCATGGCGATGATATTGGCTATGCGGATCATTTTGTATTGTTTATTATCCTTTTAGCTCAGGCTGTGTATACGACTTTTTCAATCCGTATCTGTGTTAGAGAATCTGGCTTACAAACGGTACTTTCGCTTTTGCTTGAACAGGTATTTAACATTAAGCCAGAGATTAAGACTAATAAAAGCAGCGTGACATTTTTGATTCGGCGTGGCAAGGAAAGACGCAGAATTCTTGATTTTTTGACGAGTTATTTCAGTTTTCAAACCGAAACAGGTCAATTTAAGTTTTACAGCAAAAACTTGGAATTAGACGAGAAACGCTCAATTTTGCAAGGCTTATTTTTGGCAAGTGCCTCTTTGGCAGATCCTAGTTTGACGTACCAATTGGAATTTATTTGTCAGCATCCTTGTATTTATGATTTGCTGAAAGAGATTTTGACCGATTTAAAATTCATCAATCCTAATGCTAAGCGGCCAAGACGGCCGAGTGCAGCTAAAGCTGAGATAGTTCAAGCTAAGGCAAGGACGAAACATAAATTAGTATTGAGAACGGGTGATAAGATCAGTGAGTTCTTGCTATTTATCGGTGCGCAGCAAAAATTGCTTGATTTTGAAAATGTGCGAGTTGAGCGCCAGGTGCGTGGCGAGGTTAATCGTGTAGTTAATTGTGATAACTATAATTTGAGTAAGACTGTTAACACTGCTTTCAGTCAAGTCGAAGCTATTAAGTTAGTTAAAGCCTCCAAACTGTGGGATAAATTACCATCTGACTTACAAACTGTGGCTGATCTCCGCTTAGAAAATCCTGAATGTTCTTTGCAGGAGTTGACTAATTTGTCCGCTAAACAATTTACACGCAATGGTTTATATTATCGGATGCGTAAGCTGCAGAAATTAGCTAAAGATTTAAGTGATAATGCAAATTAAATGAAAGTGAATAAAGATATGGCATGTAGTTTAGAAATTGCCTTATTGGAACCAGAAATTCCAGGCAATACTGGAAATATTGCGCGAACTTGTGTCGCTTTGGGTGCGAAATTGCACTTGGTAGGTAAGTTAGGCTTTAAAATCGATGACAAGCGAATTAAACGTTCAGGCCTAGACTATTGGTTCGATTTGGATTTGACGTTATGGGATCATTTGGATGATTTGTTTCATGATTTTTTGGAGCGTTATCCAGATGGTGGTATTTATTACACTTCTTCCAAAGCAAAAATTTGCTATACAGAAGTTAATTATCCCGATCATACCTTGTTTTTGTTTGGCCGTGAGACACATGGCTTGCCAGAATCTCTACTTTTAGCTCATCCTGAAAGAAGTTTGCGTATGCCCATGTTGCCAGAAGCACGTTGCTTGAATTTGTCCAATGCTGCAGCAATTGCAGCTTATGAATTTATGCGCCAAAAGAACTTCCCAGGCTTGTTGAAAGTTGGCGAAGTCACGGGGCGTGGTGACTAATTTAGAAGCAATTCTGTTATAATGAGGTGTAATTCTGACGTGAAAAGGAGCAGATATGTTAGACATTCAGTTGATTCGCAAGAATAGCGATTTAGTTCGAGAAAAATTAGCAAAAAAAGGTTGCAATGTTGATTTTAGCGAGTTTATAGAGCTTGATCAGAAGAGAAGAAGTTTGATTCAACAGACTGAGGAGTTGAAGGCTTTACGTAACAAAGTTTCAGCTGAAATTCCTATGTTGAAAAAAGAGGGCAAGGACATCAGCACACGTTTAGCTGATATGAAAAAAGTAGCTGAGCAAATTAAAGACTTAGATAGTGAATTAGCTACAATTAATGAGAAACAGGCAATATTTTTACAAGCTTTACCGAATTTGCCAGATGATGACTTGCTGCCAGGCGGCAAAGAGAACAATAAGGTGCTTTCTGTCTATGGCGAAAAGCCACAATTTGATTTTAAGCCTTTGCATCATGTTGATATTGCTGAGAAGTTAGGCTTGATCGACTACAATCGCGGTGCCAAGATGGCCGGTTCTGGATTCTGGGTATATACAGGCGATGGTGCGATGTTGGAATGGGCTTTGTTGAATTACTTTGTTGACCAACACCTCAAAGATGGTTATCAGATGATTTTGCCACCACACATGTTGAACTATGCAAGTGGTTATACAGCTGGTCAATTCCCTAAATTTGTCGAGGATGTTTACTGGTTAGATCACGAGAATGAGCATAACAGCTTCATGTTGCCAACTGCTGAAACAGCTTTGGTCAATATGTATCGTGATGAAATTTTGGATGAGAAAGAATTACCTAAGCGTTTCTTTGCTTACACACCTTGTTATAGACGTGAAGCTGGTAGCTATCGTGCTGAAGAGCGTGGCATGATTCGTGGTCATCAATTTAACAAGATTGAAATGTTCCAATACACAACTAAGACTGGTTCAGACGCAGCTTTCGAAGAGTTAGTTAAGAAAGCTTGCAGGTTGTTGGAAGGTTTAGGCTTGCATTATCGTTTGAGTAAGTTGGCAGCTGGAGATTGCAGCGCTTCCATGGCTAGGACTTATGATATTGAGATTTGGATCCCTTCCATGAATGATTACAAGGAAGTTTCTTCAGTATCCAATGCTAGAGATTATCAGGCTCGTCGTGGCAATATGCGTTATCGTGATAGTCAAACTGGCAAGATTGAATTTGTACATACATTAAATGGCTCTGGCTTGGCTACAAGCCGTGTCTTCCCAGCTATTTTGGAACAATATCAGACCAAAGATGGCAAAGTTCGTGTGCCAGAATCATTGCAACCATACATGCATGGTAAAACAATTTTAGGTCAATAAGGGAGATTTATGATAGAGCAAACGAAAGAAAAGCCAGAACAACAGAAACTTGACAAAAGGCAATTTTATCAAGCCTCTGTTGAGACTCTGATCACCGATTTAGAAACTGATGAGAAATTAGGCTTAACTGAAACTGTTGCTAAACAGCGTTTAGAGAAAGTTGGCTATAACAAATTAAAAGAAGTTGAGAAAGAGCCATTCTGGCACAAAATATTGGCTCAATTTGAAGACTTTACAGTTATCATTCTGATTGTTGCAGCTATTATTTCTGGTTTCACAGGTGATGCTTTAGAAGCTTTGATCATCATTGCAATTGTTATCGTCAATGCAATTTTGGGCGTTGTGCAAGAGGGTAGAGCCGAAAAAGCTGTCGAAGCTTTACAGAAAATGACAACTAGTGAAGCTAAGGTTATTCGTGACGGCAAGTTAAAGCAGATCAATGCTGAGCTTCTAGTGCCAGGTGATATTGTGCAACTTGAAGCAGGTGACGTTGTACCAGCTGATTTGAGATTGCTTACAAGTTCCAACTTAAAAGTTGAGGAAGCTGCTTTGACAGGTGAGTCTGTACCAGTTGAAAAGAATGCTGAATTTGAGGCACAGGGCGAATTACAATTAGGTGATCGCAAGAACATGTTGTTCTCAACAACTGCTGTTACTTATGGTCAAGCTAAGGCTATGGTTGTCGCTAGCGGCGAAGATACTGAGATTGGCTTCATTGCAGATCGTTTGGCCAATATTGAAGAACAGATGACACCTTTACAAGTTGGCATTAACCAATTGGGTAAAGTCCTTGGTGTGGCTTGCATCGTTATCACGATTATTACCTTCTTAGTTGGCTTGTTGCAAGGCGGTGAGCCGTTTAACTTGTTTATGACGGCTGTTTCCTTGGCTGTAGCTGCTATTCCTGAAGGCTTGCCAGCTGTTGTTACTATCGTTCTTGCTTTGGGTATGAACAGAATGGCTAAGCATAATGCTATTGTTAAACGTTTGCTAGCTGTTGAAACATTAGGTTCAGTCAATGTCATTTGTTCTGATAAGACAGGTACTTTGACTCAGAATGCGATGACAGTTACCCATGTTTATACAGATAGTGAATTGTACACAGTGAGTGGTACAGGTTATGATCCAGTGGGTGAAATTAAGTCTGCAAGTGGTGAAGTAGTAACAACTGATAATAAGTCCAAGAATTTTGCTCGCTTGTTAGAAATAGCCACATTGTGTAATGAAGCTGCACTTGATGAAGCTGATGGTACATATAAAGTCATTGGCGATCCAACAGAGGGTGCTTTGTTGACTCTGAGTGGTAAGTTAGCTTATAGCAAAGCAGATTTACAAGCTAAGTATGAATATGTAGCTAGTTTGCCATTTGATTCCAACCGTAAGATGATGTCAGTTTTCTATAATGGCATTGCAGGTTCATGCTTGTCGTTGACAAAGGGCGCACCAGATATTGTTTTG